>JANNVO010000143.1:0-2384 GCA_031414475.1 Rickettsiales bacterium | reverse complement strand
GGCTGGCGATGGCCGTGATGGGCAGGAACCACGCGGCGAGCACGTTGAGCCGGTGGCTCGCGTGCAGCGCGGCGCGGCTCACGCGTGCCTGCTCCTCGGCCTCGCGCGCCGTGCGGTAGTGCAGCTCGTTACGCGTGTCCTCCAGCAACACCTCAAGGTTGCGCTCGATCTCGTAGGAAAGGTCGCGCAGTTCGATGAGCGCGGCCTCTGACTTCACGGCCTCACGCGCGGCCTGGATGGCGGCGTGCTGGTTCCGGGCCGCGCGCACCAGCGGCGTGAGCGCTGCCAGTAGGTCGAACAACGCCGCGAGCGACACTGCCTGCTCGAAGTCCGCCGTGAGCTTGGTCTCCAGCTCGGCGTAAGCCTGTACGTGGCGCTTCACGCCGCCCACGCCTGGCCCGCTGCGGTTGCACTGCCACTCACCTCCGGGGCTGCGCCAGAAGAGCACGCCCTCGCGCTTGTTGTCGTCGGGGCCGGGCGGCTTGTGTAGCACCAGCAGCAGATGCCCCTCCTCGACAATGGCCCGCTGCCGGCCGTAGGTGGACGTGCCGAGTCGGGCACGGATGGCTTCGGGCAAACTCCAGATGGGTGGGATAATCATGGCGCGTTCGGGTGGTTGGTTGTGGCGCGATGGTGTCCCGCCATGACGGGTAGGCTCAATGGCGAAATGCGCCGATGGAGCGGTCAGTGCCTCATGCCTCAACATGATCTATACGGAGCCGCTGAAGTGGAAAGTCAGCAGAAGAGGCAGCGCGGCTACGAAAAGTTTTCCGCTTTGCGCGCCCGCACGGGCCGCTAAACTCACGTCGTGCTCAATGTTTTCCTTCGCCAGATGCAGGCCGGCATCGCGCTCGGTCCGCCACAAATTACCGCTGCGGTTGCCGGGCTGGTTGATGAAGCCATCCCGGCGGAACACAAGGCCGACTTCCTTACCGCCTTGGCGCAGAAAGGCGAAACTACTGAGGAAATCGCCGCCTTTGCCCACGAGCTGCGCGAGCGCTCCCTCCCGGTGCCTCTGGATGTGGCGACCCGTGCCCGTGAAATCCTCGACGTTTGTGGCACCGGTGGCGACCGCCTCAACACTTTCAATATTTCTACCACCGTTGCCCTCGTCTGCGCCGCCGCCGGGGTCACGGTCGCGAAACATGGCAACCGCGCCATCACCTCCCAGTCTGGCAGTGCCGATGTGCTCGACGCCCTGGGCGTGCCTATTGAGCTTTCGCCGGATGCCGTGGCCGCTTCGTTGCGCGAGCACCGGTTCGCCTTCCTCTTTGCGCCGAAATTTCACCCCGCTTTCAAACACCTAGCCCCCGCGCGCAAGCTTTGCGCCGAACGCGGCCAGCGGACGATTTTCAACTTCCTCGGCCCGCTGCTGAATCCAGTGCGGCCCAGCGCCCAACTGATTGGCGTGCCTCGCCCCGAACTCTGCGAACCCATGGCCAAGGTGCTGCAAAGTCTCGGCGTCCGGCGGGGAATGGTCGTCTGTGGCGAAGTCCCCACGGCGCACGGCCCGGCTTACCTCGACGAATTTTCCACGCTCGGCGAAACGACCATCGCTGAGTTTTACCAAGACCGAGGTTTCGCCGTCTCGCGCCTGTCCCCTCGTGATTTTCCCATCAGCCCGGCGACCCTCGCTGACCTCATCGGCGGCGACCGTCTAACCAACGCCGCGCTCCTCCGCGAGGTGCTGGCTGGGCGTGGCACTGCTCCGCAGCGTGAGGCCGTCCTGCTCAACGCCGGGGCGGCGCTTTTCCTCGCGGGTCACACCAAATCCTTCTCTGCCGGCTGGTCCCTCGCCGCCGAGGTCTTGGCCAGTGGTCAAGCCACCGCGCAACTCGCCGCGTTAACGCGGGTTTGATTTACTGTGCTTCAACCCGCTTCACCGCCCCGCCTCCCGCCCACGCGCGAGCAAGCGAAGACCTGCCTCATGAGCAATCTGGCGCTGCCGGGAGTCGGCTCACTCCACGCTGGCCGGCGCATTGGTTGGGCGCAAATCGCTTTGGCCACAAGTGGCTTTCTACTCACCCTGGTTTTTGGTGGCTGGTTCCTCGCTGAATGGCAACGCGGCGGCAAATTACCCACGCTCGTTATCTTGGAAAATGGCGGCCTGCCGCCCCACTACTTTAAGTTTCTAAAAATCGGACTGGCGGGCATGGGACTCTTTGGCTTGGCGCTGGTTTGGGGGATCCTGACGAGTCTCTTTGTTTATCAGGAAGCGAAGCAGCATGAGACTCGCTGAGGTTCCCCTACCACCGCCGCCCGACGTGCTCTCCCCGCGTGCCCGGTGGGCGCGGCGACTGACTGGCGGGATACTCCTCGCTTTAGCGGCCCGCCTTGCCCTCCACCTGGGCTGGCCGTTGCCGCCGTGCCCGCTGCGTTTTACG
>JANNVO010000142.1:0-4041 GCA_031414475.1 Rickettsiales bacterium | reverse complement strand
TTCTGGCTGACTATCTGGCTGAACTTCCGAAGCACCCGTCAGATCATCTGAATTACCTACCTCTCTTCCTGGATCACCTGTCAGGACACCTGTAGTACCAGTCTGCGTTCCTGAAGTACCTCTCGGTTCTTCAGAGTCAGTTGGAGCACTTCCAATGCGCCAAAATATGAAGGCGTGGCGCAACTTCGCCGTTTTTCCTTTCTTGTTCAGCCAGGAAATCCCGAAGCTACCACCTAAATCCTGCGGGTCTGCGATCAGGTTTGCTGATTCGAATAGGTACGCACCCCACCGTTTCCCCGCCGTCCTCCCTGACTTCAGGATCAGCACGTAATCCATATAATCCGGGACATCGGTGCCACCCCAGCTCAAATCCCATCCACCAGATTGTTGTCCTGTGTCAGCGGTAAGGATGAAATTCATATCATTAAATGGTTTTGAGGGCTTGTTCTCCCTGTCCAGCAGTTGCCATTCGTCGCCCGCGAACAGGCCCGTCAGGGCATTGATGTTGGCCTTCCTGATCTTACCTTGTCCTGTTGCGAATGCACTTGAACTGTCAAGACCGCCTGCCGCATTCTGGATATTTGCATTCGAGATCGCGTGTGCCTGTGAGGCAAGTAGACACACCCCCAAGTTTATTACCGAGATGCGTAATTGTCTTCGAATTGACATAGTGTCCTTCCTACCTATCCAGTTGTCCTTCCAGCCCGCAGCCCATTACCCATTAGTAGTCGATACAGGACTATCACTAATTACTACCGCCTTTCAGTTACTGCATTCGTAACGTTAAACATGCTTAGGCATACTTCTGTACGCTGCCGTACATTGGACGTGTTTTCCGTTCGCCGACGAAGGACGTTGGCTATGACAGGCTGGCGGAAGGTCCATGGCACCGCTCACGGTCATGTAGCTCTCGCTGCAGAGCTGAAAGCACCTCCGACACTTGCTGCCGCCTGAGTCAGTCGTGTCGCAGTTGGCACCGCGGTGCATGTATGCCAATAGATGGGATGGACGCAATTTTTTCAGCACGAAAAACTTTCGGTTGGACAACGAGGAATTGAACCATCAGAAGAAAAACTTTCTGGGGTGACCGAGCGTGGAGGTACCCAGGCGCACGCTGTCCAAAGTTGCGATCCCCTCATGCGATCAATGAACCCAATGGAATCTGGTGGGTAAGAGATTGGCAAGTAATTGTTCCCTCTCTCGATATTTGGATGACCATCCTTGTCCCGAACGTGCACATCAGCTAGGGGTTGGGCGAATTCGCCAGATTTCCGTTCCTCTCCTTAGATGTCAAGCCGGTACGCCTGCTCCTCTCTTTCTTCGGGGTAATGGCATCGACCGAAAAGCTTGATATGGCAGCAATGGCTGTAAATCTTGGTTGCTGACCCGGCATGGCGAAGGTCGTGAAGTTCATAGTTGATTCCAGCATCGATCCGAATGTTGAAGCTGTCGATTGTAATTTCCAGGTGAGTGAGTATGGGCTGGTGGGTACTCCTCTTGCGCGTTGTCACCACGGTACCTCCGCGAGTTTGAAACGGTGCAGTGATTAGTACGAGTTGCCCCCCAGAGCACCTACCATACCGCCTTCGTTAACCATTGCAGCGAATTTGCAATCAGCAAAAGCCAGGATGACAAGCAATCTAATAACGGGCTTGGGCCGTGTTCTTATCGCAAGAGCCGCCACTGGAAGATGGGATCAGGTCTATCGTGATCAGGCTGGAAGGTGTGGTTGGGGTTGGTAGTCAAATGAGCGGTACGCATCGGAGGCGATGATAAAGCTGATCTGACAGGCAATGTACGAAGATGTATGCTGGCTTTTTTAAGCGGTGCCTGGACAGCCCGGTTACTCCCGCTTTCCGCCGGATAGCGGTCCTTGATGAGTCGAAGAAGCTAAGGTCGCAAATCGCCTAAAAGCGGCCCAAGTGAGCCTGCTATGCTTGATGCCGGATTTTGCAAGTAGGCCAAGCAAGCGCGATTTCAGCACACCCGGTGGCCATTGCTCGGTTTAATTCATGTAAAGCATCGGGATACTGCACGAAAATTGCGCCACATAGCCCTTTTATCTGTCTTATACTTTTCATCGTTGCGGGAGAATTTTACAGAATGTCGTCCTCATCACACGGTCCATTGCAGCGGTTTTCAGCTATGCCTGTGGCATAGAATCTGCCCAGAGCATCCCCGATGTTACGCAGCTCCGTGGCCCGGCCATGCGGATCGCGCATCTCATCACCCCAGTGCGGAATATTGGTGATCGGGGGATCGGGGTTGCCGAAATTCACCTCGATCATCGCGGAGCCCGTATGTGCGCCGCTGACCACGTCGAGGCCCCAGACGTTGCGGATCACCGGCGCGAGATTCACCACGCCGCCGATAGTGCGCGCCATGATGTGTGCACCGAGGTTGGTGACCTGATGATCGGCCTTGGACACCTGGATCAGGACTTCATGCGGCGGCGTACCCGGCAGTAGATTACTGCGAATGTATTTCGAGTAGCCGGTCGGTTCAGCGCGATCCCACAGGCCCTGCACCAGCGCCAGGTTCAGCTGCATATCCAGCGCGTTCCAGTTGTAGGTCGCATAGATGGGAGCCGCATAGGGATCGAAATTGACACTGCGATTGAGCAGCAGGTTGTACGATTGCCCCGGCACCGCCAGCAGGCCGCGTTCGATATCGGTACTGAGGGCCATCAGGCTCGCGCCGAGTATTCCGCCCTGGCTGCCACCAAAGTAATAGCGCTTCGACCCATCAATTGCCGCGCCGCCGCAGTGTGTATTCAGCGCCTGGTTCAGTGTTGTTGACGGGCCACCGTCCGCCGCGACAGATAAGGTGCGCATGGCCATCAGAAAATTGAGAAAGCCCTGGTGCATACGCTCCGGGACGGCGCGGAAAGTCGCCAGGTCGCCCGTCAGCGCCGCCGCCACGGTGACCACGTCATCGAACGCAAAGCCCTTGAAGTCGAGCCCGAAGGCGGCGAAGTTCTGGTCAGCCGCAATCGGCTGAAACCCCAGCACCTGCTCCTTCGCCCCCAACTGGCCGTGGCCGAAAGCCACCAGTGGCGCCGCCTCGGTTTGCGCGCTCACGGGAATGATCAGCGCCGCGGCATACGGGTACGTGCCGTTTTGTGTCGGCAAACCGTTCTCGCCCAGGTTAAACAATGCGCCGGTTTCGCCTTTGGTCATGTATAGCGGCATGTCGAAGGTCACTTCCAGGCGGCAGGCGATGCCGTCGATCACTGACTCGTTCTTCAACTCAATTCTGTAGGGGACGCCCCCTGGCGAATTGGCCAGCGCGTCGTCCCGTATATGCACCATCGCCCGCGTATTGTTCTCACGACTGGCGGTGGTGAAGTCCCAGGCAATCTGCAAATCGCCGCGCGCGATGCCCTGCGCCTCCAGCGTCGCAAAGATCTCCTCGAAATGGGCGCGACGGGATTCGATAATCGGATCATCCGAGGGCAGCCCGTCGCGCAGGGCGAGGAATCCCGGCGACGGCGCAAGCGTATTCCCGTCGCTGTCGACTACATTGCGAATGGCGACGATATAGCGCGTGGCGTCCTCTGGCCGGATTGCTGGGCGCAGCATCAACGCCTGCTCCTGGCGTAGTTCGTCGATATCGCGGTCAATCGTAAAATTCGGTCGCCGCTCCTCGTTATCGACACGCAGTTTGGCCTGCACTACGTATTCATCAAGATCTACCCAATGCGGCAGTCGCTCGCCGGTCGCCGCATTGATAATCACCGTGGCAGACTGCGGTAGCAGGGAGCCGGCGATCGTGTCAGGTGTGGCCAGCCCGACCACGGTCGCGCCGGGCAGGTGTGTCATCGCGGCGATACCCGGTGAAAACCCATCCATTTCGTTGAACGCGCCAGTGCTGGATTGCTTGCCGGAGACGCTGGTTGGCATGATGACCTGCGGCAATGCCAGCCGCAGACCGGTCACCGACGTTGGGTCGTCCACCGTCCAGTAGTTATTGGGGTAGGGAAAGCCGCAATAGCTGGGTGTCAGCGGGTCGCAGTCCAGCGCCGGTGGTGGAGGCGGTGGC
>JANNVO010000141.1:0-1606 GCA_031414475.1 Rickettsiales bacterium | reverse complement strand
CGAGCCAATGGCGGCCGTGTCAGCAATGGCCGAGCCCGAGACACCGCCAAACAGCAGGCACGAAATGACGGTTACCACCCCGAGGCCACCGGGCAACCAGCCAAACAGCACATTGGCAAACTCGACGATTCGTTTGCCCACACCGCCATGCGCCAGCAGCTCGCCAGTGAAAACAAACAGCGGTACCGCAATCAGGATGAAGGGCTCGACCCCACCGATGAAAGACAGAAAAATACTTTCCATGGGGTACTGCATGCCGTACAGCGTGACAATGCCTACCGTCGTGGCCAGCAGCGCAATCATCAAAGGAATACCCGCCAGCGCCAGGGTAAAAAAAGAGCCAAATATTACGAGCGAAAGCATATTCAGCACCTTTTTAGGCTGCGGGATAACGCTGGTCTCTGGGTACGCCACGCAGGATCTGAACCAGGTCCCAGCTGACAAACATCCCCATCAGGCCCGCGCCCAGCGGCAGCGGTATGTATTGCACGGCCATCGGCCATTCCAGCGTGGTCAGCACATTGCCCCAGCTTCCCTGGACGATGCGGACACCATAGAAAAGAACCACGGCAAGCACCAGCAAGGTGAAGCCCTGCACCGCCGCGTCTGCCTGCCGCCGACGGGCTGGCGAGAGCTTGTCCAAAAACTCGTTGATGGACATGTGAGCGCCCCGCTGCGCGGCGGCAGCCCCCCCCAGAAAGGTCACCCACACCATCAGCAGTTCACCCAGTTCGGTCAACCAGGCCAGGTCTTTACCCAGGGCGTGCAACACCACATTGGTAAAGATCAGCAGGGCCAGTGAGGCACCAATACCGATTACAAGCCAGTCAACGCAGTGCCCCAATTGGCGGATGATGGCCGGTGAAGGAGCCAGAGTCGCGGCGGGTTCAGCTTGCATGGGGGTGTTTCTCGGGCGGTTATTTAACTGATTTTCGAATGGCGGCAGTTTCGGCCAACACCGTGTCAACGTCAGCACCATATTTTTCACGGGCCTTGGCATAAATGGGTTCCACTGATTTGCGGAAAGCAGCGATATTGGGTGTGCGGTTGATCTTGGCCCCCTTGGAGGCCATGTCAGCCAGCAGCTTTTCATCACCATCGCGGATCATGTTCCGCTGAAATGGGGCCACTTCTTTGGCGGCGCGTGAAACGGCCTGCTGATCGGCCGGCGACAACTTTTGCCAGGTCTTTTCAGAAATGACCATCGGAATCGGGCTATAGACGTGGTTGGTCAGGGTGACGTAGGGCGCCACCTCGTAAAACTTGTTGGAGGCAATCGTGTCGATGGGGTTTTCCTGGCCCGACACCGCGCCTTGCTGAATGGCCAGGTACACCTCGGGCAAAGGCATGATCTGGATGCCAAAGCCCATGGCTTCGAGCTGCCAGCGCATCATCTCGTTAGGGAAGGTGCGCAGTTTTTTTCCTTTGGCGTCGTCAGGGCTGTTCAGGGGGTCACGGGTCGTCATGTTGCGAAAGCCCGCTTCCCATGTCGCCAGAAAACGAAACCCTTTGGCCGGAGCTTTGTCAAACTGGGTTTGCAGCCATTTAGACTCGTCATAGAACTTCCAGCCCTGGGCATAGCTTTCAATGATGAAGGGCATCATCG
>JANNVO010000140.1:0-4274 GCA_031414475.1 Rickettsiales bacterium | reverse complement strand
CATCTTTACTTGACCCAGGTGAATTTGAAAAAAATATAGATCAAATAGTTTACCCTAAGATCAATTTTGATGGTCGATTAATCAAATCAGTTTCCGTTCCTGTTAACAATAAATGGTTGATATGCATAAACGCAGATGCTTCGGTTTTTAGTCAAATGAAAAATTTAGGAGAGATATTTTTAAACACTATAAAAGAAAGTCAGCCGGAAAGTTTATTTAAAAATGATTGGCAAGAAAAATTACACGTTGTTATACATGATTTTCTCAAGAACCAAGGTTTAAAATTTGATGAATTAAATCAGTCTCAGAAAAAGACGCTTACAAAGCACTTGTTCAAACTTGGTGCATTTGCAGAAAAAAATGCTGCGGATTATGTGGCTAATATTTTAGGGTTGGGGCGTGCCACTATATTTAAATACTTAAAAGAATGGAGGAATGATAATGGGTATTAATGTTTTTAAATTAGAAGAGTATCTTGCTAAGTATGAATTTTCAGCTCCGTATTTATTGTGCTGTTCAGACGTTGAAAGCTTCTCTATGCATGAGATCATAGGTTATGCTAGCGATAGTGAGAAAGAATTGTGGAATAATTTGAGGCTTGGATACACTGAGGCTGATGGTTTACCAGTTTTACGTACGGAAATTGCAAGCAGCTTATATCCACAGTTAAAAGCAGACAATATACTCTGTTTTGCCGGTGCTGAAGATGGGATATTTTGTGCGCTTCATACATTATGCGAACAAGGTGACCATGTTATTATCTTAACTCCTTGCTATCAGTCATTAATGGAAATACCGAAATTAAATGGAGCGGAAATAACTGGTATTCCTCTTCTTGCACAGAACAAATGGCGTATAGATTTAGATGAGATAAAGAAGGCAATAAAGCAAAACACAAAGTGTATTGTAATTAACTTTCCACACAATCCGACTGGTCAGGTGATAACTCAAACAGAGTTAAATGACTTAGTCACCTTATGCGATGCTCATGGTTTATGGCTTTTTTCTGACGAGGTTTATCGCTTATTGGGAAATCCCAAGGAAGGCTTTGCTCAGCCTGCTGCAGAAATTTATCCAAGAGCACTATCACTTGGTGTCATGAGTAAAGCTTTTGGGATGCCTGGTCTTAGGATTGGTTGGATTGCTTGCCTTGACAAGCAGTTGCTTAAAAAGATAGAATATATGAAGCACTATACTTCTATTTGCAATAGCGCACCTTCTGAGATTATCAGTCTTATTGCACTGAAGAATAAAGATAAAATCCTTTCCCGCAATAATCAGATTGTTATAGAAAATTTAAAGTTGCTTGATGGATTTATAGAAGAGTACAGCAATTTATTTGAGTGGGTTAGACCTCAGGGGGGATGCATAGGATTTGTAAAATATAAAGGACAAGAATCTATTGAAAGCTTCTCAGAAAGGCTGAGGAAAGAAAAGGGAGTTCTTCTCATGCCAGCATCAGTTTATGATCATGAGAGTAACTATTTTCGTATAGGTTTTGGTCGAAAAAACATGTCTGAGGCGTTAGGTAAATTGGAAGAGTTTTTAAAATTATAGTAAGAAGCTTTTGTTACGATTGCTTCGAGTATAGATTAATGGTGCTGGTCATACGAAAGCTCTGGTCCACCCATTGTCACTTTAGGTGAGTAATAAATGACAAAATCATCTCTTAAAAGTCGTGAATATGAATTAGGGTTATCATCACATTCCGAAGTAATCGAAGTGTGGTCGTGGAATAAGTAGAGAGAACTTATGTCGTTGAGTTGGGCTTAAATTAATCTATTAAAGTAAGATTTTCTTTAAAAGCAATATTCACTTTTTGTGTTGATGTATCGGACATATATAGTAAATCGCATTGAGTTAGGTGATAAAATCTCGTTGTGACGAACAGAACTTGCACAACGTGGTAAAAGTCATCCTGAACTTGATTCAGGATGACTCGGTTTTCCTATACTAACGCTCCCAACTGGTCGCTTGCCATGATTGTTTTTGTCACCTAATTCAATGCGATTCATATCCAAATATTATCAAAATTATAATAATAAGGAGTCCTGAAAAAGACCACCAAGGAGTTTTGAATCCACTATTTTGAATAGCGGCTTCATCCGCAGAAGGTTTATGCACATATGTTGTTTCGCAAGATTGACACCTAATAGGTAGACACCACTTTCTTCAAAGATCTAATATTGGCTACCTATTATCCAAGAGTTCTTTAAATTTCGCTTTCAGGCAATGGACTTTCATCACTACCAATAAGAGTAGCGTCTGGCTGAGAATATTGCCAGTTTATATCATTAAGATTCAGATGGGAAAAGATTTCCGTGACTATATCATTACCTAAATAAACTCCTCCTAAATTATGCAAAGGATGTTTAGCTACGGTTGCAAAAAAAGCTAAGTGCTCTTGTTCAAAAAATGCTAGAAATGGTAGTTTAGATAAAGATGTACAAATCATCTTATTTTGTTGCATGAACGAATTTGCTATAATCAGGAATTCCTGATCATGTTCGTCAACCTTTAACGAATGGATTGCACTAATAAGACTATCAACATTAGAGCGTTCTTCATACCCTATCTTAAATGTATTATTGATTGTTGTACAATAAGTTAAAAATTCCTTGATATTGTTAATACGAACAAAACCATCATTTCCTAAGTTAGATCCCATGGGATTATGAAATTGGTAATTAAAGTTATCGCAAGTGATATGTGCAGTTGTGTTAGGGGAAAAATGAATGCTAACATTTAGGTCATTATTTAACTTATTTAAGCTAAGAGTGCTGGTATCCGCCACAGTTATTGCCATAGGGCAACTATATTCACTTATAGTTAGTTTATAACCTGTGGTTAAGCAAAATGATGCTGTATCTCCAAAGCTTATTATTTTCACTGATTGTGGATTATCTTCGGTACCTAAATCTGAATCAACCCCTATTTCCCTATCTAAATTCAAAGATGCATTCTCAGGGTTTATATCGATAAATCCTGTATGTTTTCCCTTGAATGTTAAGATCATAATGCGCATAGTTGCTCTCCGTTTAATAATTTAAGTCAATGAGAAGAATATATTGGTTAATATAAATTATGTCAAGGTCAACTATAAATAAGCATTATTGTCTACCTTAGCGCGATTATACCAAGGACTATTGCGCCAGTCAGTACGCAATATAAATAACCATGAGTTATGGATAACATAAATATAATCTTTATTAAGCATTGTTTTGCAATAGCTGCGCCGTCATGGCAAGTGTAGCCTTAAGGATACCCCGTCTAAATGATTATGTTATATTTGGAATGACGGAGCTTGGCTATGTTCATAAATATAGTCTCTCTTAATGCGTAATTACTTAACTATTCTTCAATTACTTCGTAAATTCCTGGGTGCCTAGAGAATACAAAAATATCTTTTGAAAGGGCTTGGAATTCAGAAGTTTTAATTGCATTTTGAAAATCTTCTGGTGATCTCCAATAAGCTATATTAACAAAATTATAAATAGTATTTTTATGAGCCAGAGCATTTTCTATCGATTTATGTAATTTTGTCTCGATAAAGCCAGGTTGTTTTTTCATGTAATTATCTACATTTTTCCAAGTGAGTAGAAATTTATCTTTCTTATCTTTGCTTACTTCAAAAGGGTGTATTAGTGTTATATTATTCATAATATTTATCTCCTTATAATTTATTTATATAGTTGAAACCGAACCGCCATCAACACGCATATTAGCACCTGTAATAAAAGATGCATGGTCAGAAGCAAGAAATGTTACTAATGCGGCTACTTCTTCAGGTTTACCAGGACGAGCATTTTGAATACCTGGTCTGAACTCCTTTATGAAAGCATCCATAAATTCCTTTGAGGAAACATTTTGCTTTTTTGATTTTTCTTCAATAATTGATTTAATTTGTGGGGTCATTATAAAAGCTGGTGATACAGCGTTAATCAATATTCCATCCTTAGCGTATGCTTTTGATAGTGTTTTAGTAAAACTATTTATTGCTGCCTTTGCAGCATTATAATGAGGTATTACCGCATCAGGCTGTACCGCGGATTCGGAAGATATATTTATAATTCTTCCCCATTTCTTTTTCTGCATGTAAGGTAATACTTCTCGTGTGACTTTTACGTTTGAAAAGAAGTTGGATTCGAACATAGCTTGCCATTCTTCATCATTTATATCTTCAAATTTTACGAAATCATTTACCCCTCCAACATTATTTACCAGTACGTCAATAGCATTGAATTGATCAGTAATTTGCAAAACTAGCTTTTTTA
>JANNVO010000139.1:0-2014 GCA_031414475.1 Rickettsiales bacterium | reverse complement strand
TCAACGCCGTCGATGGTATCGGTCACGACGTCTCAGACGCCGAAGTGCTGAAGTGCGTGAAGGTCTACACCATCGCCGTCATGGAGGGCGTGAGGGAGCTAATGAAAACGAGCGCGGTCTCGCCTCGCTGGGAGATCGGCTCGTCGCTCGACGAGGTCGACGCCGCGCTCACCGATCTCCGGAACAGTGAGTCGGGCGAGTGGGCTGACGACACATGGCGCAAGCTCGCTATCGCCATTCAAGCCAACTCGGGAATGATCGACGCGCTGGAGACACTAGCGCGAGAACACGCGCAACGTAAGTGGGAGGTGAAGCATTGATAAAGAAGCGGTGCGTAAAGTGCGGCGCGGTTAGTCTCGTGAAGCCGCGACAGCGACGATGCTATCGCACGTCGACCTACAACTTCCTTGGCGGCTCCTCGTGCTGGGGTTTGCTAGCACCACTCGCCACCAAAAAGCAAGCGCCGAAACTTTCGGTGCAGGACGGGGCGAGGATTAATCTCGCCCACGCCGAGCGCATGGTCGCCGAGAAGATTACCGCCATCAAACGCACGACGACGTCGCTGTCGCTCTGGACGCGACGGGTGGCGTACTACACCAAGAGAGCGTCAATGACAGACGCCGAGATCGAAGCCGAGCGCGTGAAGCGCAAGACACCCAAGCCGCGCAAACGTCGCGGCGTGAAACTGGAGGGAGAGCTACATGGCTAACGCAAGACACGGTATCGAGGAAGCGATCAAGATCGCCGTCGACGCCCACTTCGGGCAGGTCGACAAACAAGGGGTGCCGTACATCCTGCATCCCTTGCGGGTCATGTTCGCGATGGAGACCGAGGAGGAACGGATCGTCGCGGTGCTGCATGACGTCGTCGAGGACACGCCGATCACGCTCGGCTACCTGCACGACTGCGGATTTTCACCAGAGGTGATCGCAGCGGTCGACGCGCTCACGCGGAGGGAGGGCGAGGTCTACACAGACTTCACGCTGAGAGCAAAGGCTAACCCGACGGCTCGGCTCGTGAAGATCGCCGACATCAAGGACAACATGAAGCGGCTTACGCCGGAGTTGGCCGGGATGAGCAAGCGATACATACGAGCGCTTGTGGCGCTGGGCGACCAGCACGATCACGGCTGCGTGACGCATTACGTCGGCGGCGCACCCTGCACCTGTGAGCCAGACGCGAGGGATTAACCAAGGAGGCAGAATGGAAAACAGCAAGCGAGCGATTGCGCTGACGACGAAGCTGAAGAAGCGCCCCGGTCACTGGGAGCACATCGGCTTCGTCGAGAGCTTCACCGACTCCGGTCGTTACGAGATCAAGATTCACACGGACGGTCGGCGCGGGTGCGAGTGCAAGGGCTATCGCTTCGCGAAGGCCGACCGCAAGACCTGCAAGCACATCAACGCCTACTTCGGATCGGACATGACGTTGTCGACGGCGACCGTGGTGGTCGAGCGCGAGACGTTCACGGTGACGCGCCGGGCGATCAGCTTCGGCGCTCTGGAGGCATCATGAGCGACTACGCGCCCGCGAGAAGGCTCGCGTGTACGCCGTAAGGAGGTAGGGGGTGGCGTATTCAGAGGATTCAAAAAAGAAGTCGCTTCGACTCTTGCGTCAACTGCGAGCAATGTTTCCCGAATCGTAAACGCGGTGGCTTGGAGACGGTAGGTTTGGTTTTTCATTTCAGGGTTCAGAAAAGGGGTGCATAGATGGCTGTGACTTTCAACGCTTCGGAAACCGTGACCCGTGGTCACTCATACTGGCTCTCGACGCAGGATATCGACATCGACGCCGAGAACAACGGACGTCACGATCTGCCGAACATCGAACGGCTGACCGAGGACATTCGACGCGAGGGGCAGTTGGTGCCGTGCATCATCCGCAAGGACGGCGGTCGTGCCGTCATGGTCGAGGGTCACTCTCGGTGGCGCGCGATCTGCGAAATCAACAAGGGACTGAAGGCCGACGACCGGCGCAAGGTCTGGTGCGTCTACTTCGACGGCAACGAAGTCGA
>JANNVO010000138.1:0-19375 GCA_031414475.1 Rickettsiales bacterium | reverse complement strand
CAATTTTTGATCTTGGTCTAAAATTGTATTATTAGCAGTAGTTTGGCCAGAAAGTCCAATTTCCTCAGCGTCAATACCAATTTTTGATCCTTTAGTTTCAATAACATCAGCAAATATATTATTCGTTAGAGATGATCTATGAGTTGGGTTATTTGAGGAAAAAATCACTTTAGAACCATTGCCTCCCCCAGCCCAAATATCTATTTTCTTCAAAATATTAGAAGCTCCTTGAAATTCAACAATATTACCACCAGGATTTATAAGGCCTACTTCTGCATTCAAAGTGGTATTATGACCAAATATCATGCTAGCTGCCTTCCCTCCAACAAATTCTACTTTATTTGCATTAACACTAAATCCAGGATTGATAGTAAAAGTTGTATTTGATTCTAGACCAATATTAGCTGATAAATTAAGGTTGGTATTCAATACCAACGATCTATCTGCAGTAAGAGCTAAAGATGCCACTCTTGTTCCGGCAGTCCCACTAAATACCCCTGATAAAGTTGAATTCTGTAAAACTCTTATTGTTCCATCATCCCCACCTGTACTCTGGAAGTTGGTTGCATAGTTTACGCCTGCAGAGTTCAACTCCAAAATACCTGCGTTATTATTATAATCTACCAAACCTAGACCAGAGTAGTCATTTACTCCAATACTGCTCCCTCCCGAACCAGCAGTACCGGATAAAGTTATTGTCTGTACTCCACCATACAAAATAGTTAAAAATTTTCCGGCCAAACCAGAGTTTCCTACTGAGCCTAGAGATATATCATGGAGCATAGTAAATATGCTATTGTTACCACTAATATCCATAGCTGCTATTATATGATTTCCAGAAGAGAGTAAATTATGAGCTCCACCCAATTTTACGCTATCACCATTAACAAACCCTACCAAACCATTATTTACTCCGACAGTTGCCCCGGGGTGCCACTTGTTGTAAGCTCAGTCGCAGCACCACTGGAAAACGGTAGGGTAATGGCAATAAAAGACGCAACGGCCGCTAGGGCTTTAAATTTAGACATAACATGAATACTCAAGCTGATTAGAAAAGTAATTAACGATAATATAAGTGAGTCACAATTTACATCAAATATTCATTAACGTCTCAATAGATTGTTTACATGGTAATATTTCTATCAACAATAACTTACAGATAATACTGAAATAGACTATAATTCAGATTGAATAAGTTTTATGTGATATGAATTCATTACAAAATAAAGCATCAAACCCTGAAATCTCAACCTGGGTATCTGCTTCAGCTGGAACTGGCAAAACAAAGATACTCACAGACCGGGTGCTACGTTTATTATTAAAAGGTGAGGCGTTTGATAAAATATTATGCCTCACTTTCACAAATGCAGCTGCAGGGGAGATGAAAGAGCGTATCATTACTGCTCTTGATACATGGTCAAAACTAGGCAGCGATCTGTTAGCACAGGAACTCAATAAAACAATTGGCAGAGAAGCAACTGATCATGAAATATTGATTGCTAGCTCATTGTATGATACATATTTAAAGTCTGAAAATAGTATTAACATCCAAACTATTCATTCTTTTTGTCAAAAACTACTCAAGAAATTTCCTCTCGAAGCCTCTGTTTCGCCAAGTTTTAAAATTATCGATGAGATAAAAGCAGATTATATCCTAAATCAGATCAAAAAACATCTGATGAGCGCAGAAGATTTGGAGCCAATAACTGAGTATTTATCGATCAATTTTCATGAACTGATTATTGATGAAATTCTTAGTGAAATCATTCAACAAAAAACTCAGTTTCTTAAGTCGAAAAATTCATTAGATAATTTTAAAAATGAAGCCATCAAACTCATTGCTGAGCTTCAAAGTTCAAACGATAAATACCATGAACTAATTAAACAAAATCCAATCGTACAAAATATTGTAGGATTTAATACCACAACAAAAGAGCTAAAAAAATTCTTTTTAACAGAACATGGCCAGAAGAAAAAAAGGATAGTTACTCAGAAAATAGCCAAGCCTGGATCAAACTTATATTTTGATTTAGAAGCAATACAGGAGCAAATATATCTTCTTGATCAAAAAGAAAAAACTGTAAAACTAAAAAATCACTCCAAACTACTTTCTCTTCTTGGTTCTAAAATAATTGAAGAATATGAGCATTATAAATCAACAAAAGCGTTGCTGGATTATGATGATCTCATTATACATTCCTGTAGACTTTTAAACGACAGCACAGCAAGAGAATGGGTACTGTATAAACTAGATGGTGGAATTGATCACCTACTTGTTGATGAAGCACAAGACACAAGCGACTATCAATGGCGCATTATCGAGGCTCTTATTGCTGAATTTTACTCAGGCGATGGAGTGGAAAAGAATAACCGTACTGTGTTTATCGTTGGTGATGAGAAACAATCAATCTTTAGCTTTCAAGGAGCTGATATTGATTCTTTTTCTCAAATGAACCAATTTCTAAAAGAGAAAATGTCTGCCGCCAGAAGGACCTTCGAAAATGTAAATCTCGAAATATCCTATCGCTCAGCAAAAGAGGTACTATACGTGGTGTATCATGTCTTTAACAGAGTGAGAGAACAAATTCCCGGCATATTTTCATCAACTTTAAACCAACTACATGCCTTTCGGAGCAGTCACGCGGGAAGCGTAGAATTATGGCCGATTTGTAGTACTGAAAATTCTGAGAATGAGTTCTGGCCAATAGTTAAATCAGAGGCGGATACTACTTCCTCAAAGGTGCAACTAGCGCAAAAAATTAGTTCTTATATCAAGCAAACACTTGACTCTGGTAAAATACTTGCTGCAACGAACAAAGTTATAGCACCTAACGATTTTATGATTTTATTCAGAAAACGAGATGAATTTACTAAGGAAGTAATTATAGCTCTGCAAAATGATGGGATTGCAGTAACAGGTCTTGATAGAATCTTCTTACGAGAAAATTTGGCTATACAAGATTTGCTAGCAATTGGAAAGTTCGTCTTAAATCCACAAGATGATCTTAATCTTGCAACACTTCTTAAATCGCCAATTGCTTCTATCAGCGAGTCATTTTTATACGATATTGCCACCGGGCGAGGTAATAAATCTATTTGGAATTATATTAATCTGGAACAACATTCTTCAAAAGAATATCAGAATTTGTTTGAGCAGCTAAACATGTTTTTTGAAATTTATCAAAAAACGAATGTCGACACCTTTTTCCAATATATAGTTGATATACTAGGATTCAGACAAATATTAGATACATCTTGTGGCCCTGATAGTAATGACGCTATAGATGAATTTTTATACGCTTGCCAAGATTTCTCTTCCCAAAACAACAATTCTTTACAAAATTTTATATTTTGGATTGAGGGTAGCAATACATCAATCAAAAGAGATGCTAGTAGTTCTGATAAAGTCAAAATAATGACATCACATGGATCAAAAGGACTACAAGCTCCTATTGTAATTCTTTGTGATACAACAAGCTTACCAACCAACAATGATCACTTTATCTGGGATAAAGATGATAATTGTTTGTCAGCCAAAAATTCAACCGATGCGCCTGATTATTACATCGATCTCAAGAAAATAAAACAACAAAAGGTTTATGCAGAATATTTGAGGCTGCTTTATGTTGGCATGACAAGAGCCGAAGATCACCTTGTAGTATGCGGTTATGAAGGTGGTAGATCAATACCTGAAAATTGTTGGTTTGAGCTAGTTCATAAAGCGATGAAAGAAATTGCAGTAGAAGTTGATGACGGCAGGTTAATTTATGGCACAAACAGCGATCATTTGGATCCTACAGATAATAAATCTTCTGATATCCAAAAGACAGAATATTTCTATCCTAGAAACAAGGTTTTTCAAAAAGAAGTTAATGAATCAATCTCTGTACAATATATTTCTAACTCATTATCAACAATAACTCCTGTACAATATGGGGTAGTATTTCACAAAATTCTTGAAGATTCTGTTTCTGCAAAAGAAATCTTAACTATGAATGATCACCCCCTTATTGGTACCCTTGATGACAAATCTCAAAAACGTATTACAAAAAGTATCGCATTAATTGCAGCAAATGCAGAATTTAATCGCTTGATTCAAAACCATACTCTAACAGAACTATCAATCGGTACTTTAAATAAGGATAAGGTCAAATTAGGAAGAATCGATTTAATGATTCATTTAAAAGAAGAACTAGTAATTATCGATTATAAGTCAGATATAAATCCTGCAGCTAATCTCAAGAATGTTCCAGAAAATTACATTACCCAACTTCTTTCTTACAAAGAAATAGTTCAGAAAATTTATCCAAAGAAAAAAATTCGTACTCAAATCTTATGGTTAGAAAATGGTCAGTTAATGGAAATTCCAACAATTGCATCTGATTGAATATATTAATTAGTTGACAATTAGTAACCTTTGATATATATTAATTTATATAATTTATGGGGTTAATCTGATGAAAACTAAACAATCACTTACACCTTTATTGGATATATACAAAACCATAAACAAGATTAATGATCACAGCTGGGATAGTGTTAAATATGATCTGCTGAACTTCAAAAAACTTGCTGAGGATGCTGGATATAGTTTTGTAGAAGCATTGAAACTTTGTTCTAAAACTGCTGATTTATTATTAGATGCTAAAAAAATATCCTTCCTCATAAAGCCTGGATTTGCTACTGATGCTAAATTTTATAATGCTGATTTAGCAGCTGAGGTCATATCTTCTGGTGTTGTTACAACTGGTAAATTTCAGTGCTCACTAGGAGGCACACGCGGAGAATTTAATGGGACTTTAATGGATTACGTCAAGGAACAAGGTTTACCCCAAGTGCTTGGTGCTTTCAAAGAGCAAGATTTACCTAAAGTGCTTGGTGCTTTCAAAGAGCAAGATTTACCTAAAGTGCTTGATGCTTTAAACAAACCTTTATTGGATACATACAAAATCATAAACAAGATTGATGATAACTGCTGGGATAGTGTTAAATGGGAGCTGCTGAACTTCAAAAAACTTGCTGAGGATGCTGGATATAGTTTTGTAGAAGCATTGAAGCTTTGTTCTAAAACGGCTGGTTTATTAGATGCTAAAAAAATATCCTTCCTCATAAAGCCTGGATTTGCTACTGATGCTAAATTTTATAATGCTGATTTAGCAGCTGAGGTCATATCTTCTGGTGTTGTTTCAACTGATAAATTTCAGGGCCCACTACTAAGCAAAGGCGGAGAATTTAATGGAACGTTAAGGGATTAAGTCATGAGGCAAGATTTACCTAAAGTGCTTGATGCTTTAAACAAACCTTTATTGGATACATACAAAATTATAAACAAGATTGATGATAA
Organism: Rickettsiales bacterium; assembly: GCA_031414475.1. Taxonomy (GTDB): domain Bacteria; phylum Pseudomonadota; class Alphaproteobacteria; order Rickettsiales; family Rickettsiaceae; genus Megaera_A. The sequence continues at coordinate 14,031 of JANNVO010000138.1, read as the reverse complement.
CTGCGAATTAATTACTAACACACCTTCTATTATAAATCCTATTCAAGTTTTTCCGAAGAATTCTAATGTAGAAATAAAAGAGTTTGATCAGTGTTTTCAAGATACTTATATAGGTACACCCCTAAACGGAGGTGGAACCTCGTGTATATATACACTAAAAAGTGACCCTAGTAAAATAATAAGAATTTCCAACGGTCATGGTAAATATGCTGATATATCCATGGGCGTTAACGATTGGTTGCAAGAGAAACTTATATATAAAAAGACTTGCAACTTAAGTGCATTCAAAAATAAGTACCCAGAATTGCCAGTTGCACAAATTGATGATGTATTTTTTATACATGCTCAAAAAGTGATTCGTACTGGGCAATTTGGTAATAAAGATAGTGTTGGTCCAATTCCTATTAAAGGCAATCCTGATATAAGAGATACCGACTTCTATCATATGGCAACGATTATGGAAAAATTAGTTGACGAACATTTTAAGTTGGATAATGCTGCGGTAATTAATGCTAAAACTGTTTTAAACAATTTAAAGATCACTATTGGAGATTTCAAAGAACGAAACATTGTAAAGAAAATTTGTAAGGAACCTTATACGGACAAGTTAAAATTACATGCAGACACAATGTGTTCTAAATATACAGTAGAAAATGATTATATCTCATATGAGGTACCTATATTTATTGATTATGATGACTGGACTGTGCCAACAGTTGGAGAAAACGTCTCTGACGCATCTGTGTTTAAGGATAGAGAATCTGGTATAAAGGGGCAAAAATTAGTATAATGCCTCTTTATATTTCTCCTAAATTAACCTTAAGCTATGGATAAGATAAATATAATCCTTTTTTTAAGCACTGTTTATAATAGGTCTGTACCGTCGTCGCAAGTGACATGAAGGTTACGCGCGCGTGTCCCGCTTTATACCCAGAAAAGTCATCCTGAACTTGATTCAGGATCTCACGAAACAGAAGAAGATCCTGAATCAAGTTCAGGATGACTCAATTTCGCGCGCGTAGGCATACAAACTCTTCATGACAAGCTTTTGCACAAATACTATTGGAATTATCTTATACATAGTTCAGGTTAGTTATGATCAACACTGAAAATCAAAATCCTTACCCATAGAAATATAGTCTCTGATTCTTTGCATCAGATCTTGAAAATATTGAATATTATGCCAAGTCATTAACATTGCTCCAATCATTTCACCAACTTTGACTGTATGATGCAGATATGCTCTTGAGTAATTCAAACATGCGGGGCAAGAACAATCTGCTTCAAGAGGCATTGGATCATCCGCATATTTACTATTTCTGATATTAACAGCTCCATACTTGGTAAATGCCTGACCATTCCTACCTGACCGAGTCGGAATAACACAATCAAACATATCTACCCCACGCATTACCGCACCAATAATATCATCAGGTTTACCAACCCCCATAAGATATCTTGGTTTATCCTCTGGTAATAACGATGGTGCATAATCAAGGACGGAGAACATTTCCTTCTGCCCCTCTCCAACTGCTAAACCACCAATGGCGTAACCTTCAAAATCTAAACTTATTAAATCTTTTGCAGACCTGGCACGCAATTCTTCATATACACCACCTTGAATTATACCAAACTGAGCATATCCATCACGCAGTACAAATGAATCACGAGAACGCTTTGCCCAACGAGATGTACGCTCTTGAGATAATTGAGCTTCTTCAAATGTTGCGGGAAACGGAGTGCACTCATCAAAAGCCATGGTAATAGTGCTGTCTAATTTATGCTGAATTTCGGTTGAATACTCAGCTGTAAGCATGTGCTTGCTGCCATCAATATGCGAACTAAATTGCACTCCATTCTCAGAAATTTTGCGCAAATCCGATAATGACATTACCTGAAAACCACCTGAATCAGTGAGCACTGGACCAGACCAATTCATGAACTTTCTAAGTCCACCAAGTTTCTCGACTCGATCAGCACCAGGCTTTAGCATCAGGTGATAAGTATTACCAAGCACAATGTCGCTACCCGTTTGACGAACTGATTCCGGAAACATCCCTTTTACCGTTCCTCTTGTACCCACTGGCATAAAAGCGGGTGTTCTGATATCGCCGTGAGCGCTTGAAATCACCCCAGTTCTTGCTTTTTTATGAGTAGCAGTAATTTGTAGTCCAAATTTCATTTTATATCTCCCTGATTCCCAAGCCACTCATAATAACCATATAGTCCCACTACTCGAAAACCAAGTCTAGAGTAGATCCTAAAGCCCGAAGAGCTTGAGGTAGAAAGACAAATCTCGTTATAACCTTTCTGGTACACAAAATTAATTAGATATTTCATCATGTTGGTTCCAATCCCACACTCACGTAAATTTTCAGACGTAATAATATCGTATATGCCTGCAATATCCTCACTAAAATGCAGAGATCCATTACTAACAGGTTTTCCTTCAATGTAAGAAACAAAAAGCGGATTCTTTTCCATAACCTCAGACGAAATTATTTTATCATTAAAAAATCCACTTACATTCCCATCATATACACTAAGCGTTACTAAAAAATCATCAATTTGCTTACGAGTACGCACCTGCTCTATTGTAATCTTTCTATCAAGATCAAAAGGCTTAAAATCATCTAATTTATAAAACATTACATATTCTTCTATCTCTTTTCTAAAACCATACTGCGCTAACCTTAACCCTAGGTCTTCGGGAGTATCACTAGGCCCAACCCACCAAGAAAAAGGTTTGTTATCATATTGATCTATGATTTCTTGAATCCTTTCCTCACTAATAATATCAAGTTTTGTTTTACAAGTAGCATTAAACATTGTGCTATCAAGATTACAATTTGCAACACAAGCAAAACCATTGTCAGTTACGGTGTATCCCATTGCTCTGGGTAAATAAGTAAATTTTGAAACCAGATTGGACTCAGATTTAATAAAGCTAGGATTTGCATGTAATATAGTTAAATTCTTTTCTATGAGATTTTGAAATTTATCTTGAGTATCAAACCAAGAAATAATATCAACCGTGATTGACAGATTCGACTCCTCAAACTCTTCTTTCAATTGGGCTATGATAGATTCTGATACTGTTTCATCTATGATACATAAATCAAGCTCTGAGAATTTTTGTTGACTACTTTTTGCTCTTGCACCGTAAACATACAAACTATATGGATAGCTTTTCAGAATCTCATTAATTATTTGTAAATCTTCACCTGAAATATGAATCATATGTTTATCTTTTTTTCAATCATCATTGCATCACCATAGCTAAAGAAGCGCATTTTATTATCTATAGCGTATTTGTAAATATTTTTCATCTCTTCATAACCAGCAAATGCACAAACTAACATAAATAGGGTTGATTTTGGTAAATGAAAATTGGTAATAAGTATGTCTGCTATCTGAAATTTATAACCAGGCGTTATGAATATGCTAGTCTCTTTTGACCCAGCAAAGACCATTTCATTTTCTGAACAAGACTCTAATGTGCGCATTGCTGTTGTACCAACAACGATCACCCTTCTACCATCTTTTTTGGCTTTATTAATTTTATCAGCCGTTTCTTTTGAAACTTCACACCATTCTGAGTGCATTTTATGATCAGCAATATTTTCTGTCTTAACTGGCAAAAAAGTGCCAGCACCCACATGAAGAGTTACAAAAGCCATATCGATATTTTTGGCAACAATTTTCTTGATCAGCTCCAGACTAAAATGCAATCCTGCTGTAGCTGCTGCGACTGACCCTTTTGGCTGGCTATAAACATTTTGGTATCTATCGATATCTTCTTCTCTAACCTCAGATCTTTTTATGTATTGGGGAAGAGGCACACCGCCATATTGATCAAGAAAATCAAATAAATTTGATTCATTAAGACAAAATTCTATTTCAATCTCCCCAAATTCAAGCTTCTTCTTTATTTTTAATTTATGCTCACCAAAGTTAAACTCGTCTCCTTCGTCCAGCTTCCTCGACGGACGAGCAAAACCAAGCCATATGTTATCTCCGATAGGCCTGTTCAAATTAAGGCTAATCTCTTTATCGTTTTTTTGGAGAACTAATTTGGCATTAATGACTCTGCTATTATTAAAAACTAGCAAATCCCCAGCAACAAGATAGTCTGGCAAATTATAAAACTTTACTATACGAGACTTGATAGGTGATGGAATGAGTAAACTGGAATGATCTCGAAGGTCAGATGGTTCTTGAGCAATCAACTCTTCTGGTAGATCAAAATCAAAATCAGAAAGTCGCATAGTTATTTTTATCCTAAAGAAAAACTCGCCGTCCAAATTAGAAACGACGAGTTATAAATTATTTTATTATAGCGAAATCAACCTGATTACAACTTAATCGAGTTCATTAGTTCTTTCACGCTGTTTACTGATTTTTTGAAGTCAGCTTTTTCTGAATCGTTAAGCTTAATTTCGACAATTTTCTCAACACCATTCTTTCCAATGACAACAGGTACTCCAACATAAATGTCTTTTTCACCGTACTCACCATTTAAGTAAGCAGCACACGGCATAATTTTGCGCTTATCAAATAGATAGCTCTTTGCCATGTCAATCGCTGAAACAGCGGGAGCATAGAATGCAGAACCAGTTTCTAAGAGCGCTACAATTTCACCACCACCACTACGCGTACGCTCAACAATAGCATCAATTCTTGCCTGAGTAGTCCAGCCCATTTTAATCATGTCAGGCACTGGAATCCCACTGATTGTTGAATAACGAGTCAATGGAACCATTGTATCGCCATGGCCACCTAGCACGAAACTGTTCACATTTTCAACAGAGACTTTAAACTCCTCAGCTAAAAAACAATTAAAACGAGCAGAATCAAGTACTCCAGCCATACCAACAACTTTTTGAGGAGGTAATCCACTCTCTTTTTGCATTACATATACCATTGCATCAAGAGGGTTGGTGATTACAATTACAAAGGCTTTAGGCGCATATTGTTTAATACCCTGAGCTACAGTCTTGATAACCCCAGCGTTTATGGCAACCAAATCATCTCTGCTCATTCCTGGCTTTCTTGCGATACCAGCCGTGACAATCACAACATCTGCACCAGCAATGTCTTTGTAGTCGGCAGTACCATTAACGGAGCAATCTGAATTATCAATGGTAGCAGATTGAGCAATATCAAGAGCCTTACCTTTAGCTTTACCACCAGATAAATCAAATAATACAACATCCCCAAGAGCTTCTCTAGAAACAATATGAGCTAATGTTCCTCCAATATTACCACCACCAATTAATGCAATCTTTGGTCGTTTTACCATAAAATCCTCCTTAAAAATTTTTGTTTTCTATGAATTCATCGTGTTAAAAAACTCAGCATTAGTTTTTGTCTCCTTAAACTTTCCAAGCAAGAATTCCATAGCGTCAACAGTGCCCATTGGATTAATAATACGTCTAAGCACCCACATTTTTGACAGTATCGAACGATCAACCAATAATTCCTCTTTTCTGGTTCCCGATTTCGTAATATCAATTGCAGGATAAACTCTTTTATCAGCAATTTTACGATCAAGAACAATCTCAGAGTTACCAGTTCCTTTAAATTCTTCAAAAATGACTTCATCCATTCTCGAACCAGTTTCAATTAATGCAGTTGCAACAATTGTCAATGAACCACCATTTTCAATATTACGAGCCGCCCCAAAAAACCTTTTCGGCCTTTGAAGAGCATTCGCATCTACACCACCGGTAAGTACTTTTCCTGACGATGGTACAACAGTATTATACGCTCTTGCAAGTCTAGTTATCGAATCCAATAGTATCACAACATCCCTCTTATGTTCAACTAGACGTTTTGCTTTCTCAATAACCATTTCAGCGAGCTGAACGTGCCTTGCCGCCGGTTCGTCAAAGGTAGAACTCACTACTTCTCCCTTCACAGAACGTTGCATATCCGTTACCTCTTCTGGCCTCTCGTCAATAAGTAAAACTATGAGGTAAACTTCTGGATGATTCGTTGTAATCGCATGGGCAATGTTTTGTAGCAAAACTGTCTTACCAGTTCTTGGAGGAGCAACGATTAAAGCCCTTTGTCCCTTGCCCATGGGAGCAACCATTTCAATTGTTCTTGTACTGTAATCTTTGTTTTCGTTTTCTACTTCCAGCATTAGTTTTTGATCTGGATATAAGGGGGTTAAATTATCAAAATGCACCCTATGATATGCCTTTTCATTATCCTCAAAATTAACTTTGTTAACTTTCAAAAGAGCAAAATATCGCTCACCAGATTTTGGTGCTCTGATCTGTCCTTCAACGGTATCCCCTTTCTTTAGACCAAAACGACGAATTTGACTAGGTGAGACATAAATATCATCAGGACCAGCTAAATAGTTGGCGTCTGGTGATCTTAAAAAACCAAAACCATCTGGCAAAATTTCAAGCACCCCCTCACCAGAAATCTGCCCACCCTGCTCAACAATTTTCTTCAAAACTGAGAAGACCAACTCTTGTTTTAACAACGAGCTAACATTCTCTATTCCCAGCGATTCTGCTTCAGATTGCAACTCTTCTGGCGACTTTTTCTTAAGTTGTCTTAAAGTAACTTTAATGCCATTACTTTCCTTGCCTTCGTTAGCTAATTCATCCTGATATAACTCATCATTGTCAATTATTTCGGATTGCTTTGTTTTTTGAGAAGGTTTATCAGATTTCTTTTGAATTTCTTTTCTTTGTTTAGTCATTAAATTATACTTTAAAAATTAAAATTAGGATTGTTATTGAAGAATGTTTGAGCGATCGTACAAACGCAAGATACTACTGACTATAAACATTTTAGGGGAATAGGCAAAACGTCGAAACCGTTAAGCCCAAGCTTAGGCCTAAATTAACAGCGATCAGGGTTAATGTCAAGTTATAATACTTAAATCCCATTTTAAATCAGGCTAATTAAGTTCAGGGCATAGACCCAAGGAGCCTATTATTATATAACTTGAGTTTGGTGTAAGAAACGAGGTCAATTCTGAAATTAGAGCCTCACTCATAAGGAGAAGCAATTGCAAAACATGGCAAAGTCATCCTGAACTTGATTCAGGATGACCCTTTTACAAGGATCCATAGCTCCGATTATAGCAAAGAGAGTTGAATTACAATATGTTAATTTCAAAGTAAAGTTCGCGGAGCCTATGTTTTATAGGTGAGCAAACGTAAATCTTGCAAAATTGGCGTATTACAATTCAACTGTCAAAGCTATAGTTATAGATACTTGTCTTTTAAGTAATCAATGAACATGCCTGGTTGCACTGAATCGTAACCCGTAGATATCTTTAGTAAATCAGCCGAAGACTTACTACTACCATATTGCCTTAAATTATCATTCAGATACTTATTTAGGCTCTGGAAACTTCCTTTATTCAGCTGAACTCCTATTTCTGAGTATTTGCCTTTTGCTGATCGCATAAGCATGCTAGCTATTATGGCTCCGTTTGTATAAGAAGGAAAATATCCAAGCCAACCCGAAGGCCAGTGAATATCTTGCATACATCCATCACTATCTGTTTTAGGAACGATTCCTAAATATTGCTGCATTTTACTATTCCACAACTCTGGTAGCTCTGCTGCTTTCATGCCGTCTTCCAAAATGGCTTTTTCAATTTCGAATCTTAGGATAATATGCAACGGATAAGTAACTTCATCGGCATCAACTCTGATAAAGCTAGGTTTTACTCTAGTTACCAATTTATACAAATTTTCCTCGGAATATTCTGGTCCAGAAAATGCAAAGTCATCTTTGAGTAATTTAGCCAGAAACTGAGTGAGCTGCTTTGAAGTTCCAGCCTGCATCTCCATAATCAAGGACTGACTTTCGTGAAACGCCATGCCAAGCGGCCCACCAACAGGCTGATTGCGATATTTAGCCGGCAAATTCTGTTGGTAAAGTCCATGCCCTGTTTCATGAATGACTCCAAATAAACTCGAGAGAAAGTTATTCTCATTGTATCTGGTTGTCAGTCTTACATCGTCATTTGAACCAATACAAAACGGGTGTACTGACTTGTCCAAACGACCGCGATCCATATTAAACCCCATTTTCTCCATTACTTTCAAACCAATAGCTCTTTGCGTCGCTTCATCAATTGGTTTTGAAAGAGCTATTAGTTTTTCTCCGCTTTGCTTCTGAATTATTTTTTCAGTTAGCCCTGGCAATTGTCCTTTTAAAACATTAAAAACATCACTAATTTCCAAGCTCGTCCTTCCTGGATCAAAAGAATCAATTAACACATCCATAGAGGATTTTTTTAGTTTTTGTGACTGAAGATCAGCAATTTTTCGAACAGCATTGAACACTCTATCAAGGTAGGGGATCAGTGATTTAAAATCATTATTAGCTCTTGCTTGGCGCCAAGCAAACTCACTTGCGCTTGATGCTATACTGAATTCGTGTTGAATATCAGAACTAATGCATATTTGACTATCATAAGATTTTTTAGTAAGTGCCAGGTTCGATTGCTGCCATTCATCTAAATAATCAACTTCGCCTTGAGATGCATCGATCAGTTGGCCAATTTTTTCAGAAGTACTCATCTCATGAAGAACAGCCGAAAATGTTGCCATTTCTTCATTTCTACTAGCTACTGATTCTTTTGGTAACCCAGTAGCAGCATCCCAATGAGCAAGCATGCCAATATTGCGAACATGCGTAATTTTTGCTAGCTCTTGCTCTAGTCGCTGATAATTTTCTATTTTTGATGACATAAGTTAAGTAATTTTATAAGTCAAAATATTTCACAAGGTCTGCAGATGACAATCCCTTGCGCTCTGAACCCTGCATATCCCTGACAAGTTCACCATGATACATCATAATTGTCCTATCACCATATTCAAGAGCTTGAGCCATACTATGAGTAATCATCAAAGCTGTCAACTTGTGCTTTTTTATGATTTTATCCGTTAATTGCATAATATTTTTGGCAATTTTAGGATCAAGTGCGGCTGTATGTTCATCTAGTAATAATATTTTTGAACCAAGTAGTGTTGCCATAATCAAGCTAAGTGCTTGCCTTTGGCCACCAGAAAGAGATGACACTTTATCCTTCAGCCTGTCTTCAAGACCTATATCAATACTAGATAACGCCTCTTTAAAATGATCTCGCAAAGATTTATTCAAACAAACAGACAAACCGCGCTTGGCACCGCGCTTATGAGCTATCGCCATATTTTCTTCAATTGTTAGGTCTGCAAATGTTCCTATCATCGGATCTTGAAACACACGAGATACCATGCTAGAACGATTTTCCACTGACATGCTTGTTACGTCTAGTTTATCAATGAAAACCTTACCACTAGTAGAGCTTAAGTTTCCTGAGAGAACGTTCATAAGCGTCGACTTACCAGCTCCATTACCTCCTATGATAGTCACAAATTGTCCATCCATTACTTTAAGGTTAATGGACTTTAGAACATGGTTTTCTATTTTTGTCCCCTTATTGAACAGCACATCTATTGCTTGTAATTCTATCATACCATTCCTGAAATTAATTTTAATGATTTCATACCACTTTTCAAATTAAATCAGACTAATGAATTTAAGAGCGAGCTTGCACAGCGTGTGTTTATACGTGAGCACAAGCGAGACTCGCAAAATTCGTTAGTATCAGTTAATTTGAAAAGTGGTATCATAGGACTCTCACACTTCTTTTCTTTTTTAGCTTGCTGGCAATCATAGTGAGCGCAACTAGCAAAGCTGTAATCAGATTTAAATCAGAAGCCTCCAATCCAATGTCATGTGCATTAAGAGCAAAAGCTATTACGATACGATAAACTATTGATCCTATAGCACACGTAACTAAACCTACCCAAATCCTCTCTGGATGCAACAATGCATCTCCGATAATTACAGAGGCCAATCCAACAATAATTGTTCCCATGCCCATAGAAATATCAGCAAAACCCTGAGACTGAGCAAAAAGCGATCCGGCAAGTGCAACTATCGCATTACTAATACTAAGTGCTACAATTTTCATCAGGCCAACTTTTATACCATAAGCACTGCTAACTTTTGGGTTAATGCCAATTGCTCTGACAGCCAAACCAAATTCAGAAGCAAAAAATCTGGCAAGCATAAAAATACTACCGATTGTTACAATAAATATTGTTATTATTATGGACCAATTTCTAAATACTGTAGCCGAATCAATGATGGCAATATTTGGCCGTCCCATAATCCTAAGATTGATTGAATATAGGGCGGTCATAGTCAGTATTCCAGCTAAAAGACCAAGTATTTCCCACCGAACATTTAAATAGCCTGTTATCATACCCGATAAACTCCCTGCAAAAATGGCAGCAATCGTTGCAAGATAAGGGTCATATCCAGCAAAAATCATCGATGAACTTACAGCAGCTCCAAGCGTAAAACTGCCGTCAACAGTTAGGTCAGGAAAATCTATTACCTTAAAAGTGATGTAAACACCAATTGCCACAAGCGAATAAATAAGACCTATCTCAATCGCACCCAATAGCTGAAGTTGATTCATTAGTTCTCTCCCAATTTTATATTCTCTGGTATCACAATACCAAATTCTTTAACCACCTCATCATTGACTTTTAACTCTTTGATATTAGTATTTTGTATATTTTTCTCAAGTTTTTTACCCTCGATTAGATCCGCAATCATGTGACCAAGCTGCTTGCCACTTCTGAAGTAATTAGTACCAAGAGCCAGCATTACTCCTTGATCTACTAGCGTTGGGTCATTCGCAATAAGAGGAATTTTGTTAGCCCTGCTCATACTTACCATACTTGCAAGTGCCGATACCACGGTGTTATCTTGCGGGATATAAATGAGATTCACCTCTCCAATAAGTTTATTAAAAGCATTCTTAATATCATTGGAGTTGGTGATTGCTACTTTTTTGAGAGTAATGTTTCTATCCTTCAGTATCTTCTCTAACTTCTCAACAGTTTTAACCGAATTGATTTCACCATAATTAAATATAACTCCTATATTTTTTACATCAGGAAAAATCTGTAGAGTCCTTTCTATTAACTCTTCTATTGGAGGGTTATCAGCCACCCCAATTACGTCAGCACGGTTTGTCAGATTTATGGCCTCTGGATCACTCACAGCCAAGAATGCCAATGTTGAACTATCTGTCTTAGCTTTCATGATAACTTGAGCAGACGGCGTAGCAATTGCCACCATAAACTCCGGCTTAACTGAAGCTTGATGCTTTGCAATCTGCGCACTGTTACCAATGTTACCCTGAGCATTTGCCATAATAATTCTTGCTTTATTTGGTAAAATATCTCTTTCTTCCAAACCTTTAACTAAGCCATTATATGCGGCATCCAAAGCAACATGCGATACAAATTGATTGACCGTGATTGTTACTTTATCTTCGGCAATACTAGGGCAAATAAACCCTAGTATTGTTAAAATTATTACAATAAAAATTTCTTTTTTCATTCTTCTCCTACTATATCCGTTTTAATACCAAGCAATTCATTTGGCACTTTTATTCCCATAGAATTTGCTGTTATTTTATTAATAAAAATTTGCGCTTTTTCAGGCTTGCCGACCTTAATCAGCTTCTCTCCCTTAAGAACGCGGGCTAATATTTTACCTGCAGTCCTACCAACTTCATATTGAGTATAGCCAATACATGCCAATACACCCTGCTTTACTGAATCGGGATCACTAGAGAATACTGGTATCTTATGCTGTCTTGATAATTGAACCAACTTTGGCATCGATGCAAATACTGTATTATCTGATGGAATATATATCGCATCAACTCTACCAACAAGCGCAGTAACACTTTGCACTATTTGATTCGAACTAGCCATGTGAGAGTCTATGTATTCTAGTTTACCTTTAATAGCTTCCTTTAAAAGTTCAATAGTTTTTACAGAATTTGCCTCACCTGTATTATATAAGAAACCTATTTTTTTTGCCGAAGGGACAATTGAAAAAATGAGATTTACCTCTTCTTCAATAAGAGGGTAATCAATCGCACCACTTATATCTTTTGTCGCAATTGCAAGATCGGTAACTAAACCAGCAGCAACGGGGTCAGTAACAGATGAAAATACTACTGGTATATTCGTATTTGCTGCAACCTTAACGACTGCTTGCGCAGACGGTGTAGATATCGGCACAATCGCATCTGGTTTGATAGAAACAAACTGCCTGGCAATCATCAAGGCATTAGCAATTGATGATTGAGCATTCTTCTCTATCACTTCTAGGTTTTTACCTACTTCAAACCCATTTTCTTTAAGTGCGTCGATGATACCTTCTTTAGCCCGTTGCAAAGATGGATGCTCAACAATTTCAGTAATAGCTATTACCTTTTTCTGACTTGCGTAAGAACTAGGTATGGTAAAGATTAATGCGATTATTAGTAATATTAGACTTCTTTCGAAACTAGCTACCAAAGAACAGATGCTAGGAGCCCACGGAGCACAAGACCGGAACGTACTTAATGTACATGATTCCTTACGCACAGGAGCGACAACGCAGATGCCTTTGGTAGTAGAGTTTCGAAAGAAGTCTATGGGTATATTTAGCCAGCGACGTGGAGTACCTGTGCTTGCTATAGTGAGTGTTTTGTTAAGTCTGAGTGGTTCCATCTTGTTTTCCTATTCGTTTCATTGGTTATATTTTTTGTAAAATGACTGGCATACGCGCAGTAGCCATAAGGCATGAAAAATCGATAATATGAGCCAAAGCCCATAAATCGAGAAAACCCGAATAGGAAAGAGTTTTTAATCATGTCCAAATTAGTGGTCATTACAAAAGCATAAATTAATTTACAACCGTTTGCAGTTTAACTGAAGTAAAGTATTTAGTCAAGTAGGCTGAAAAACTGCAAAAAAACAAAAAGTCGCCACAATTAAATAACGTGGCGACTTTTACAGAAAATAGATTCTTAGAATTATTGATCACCACTACCATCTGCACCGAGAACAACAAGTTCGACTTCTTCTTTTTCATTAAGAAGTCTATCAAACGCATCAAAACTTTTCGTAGGCCATTGAATGGAGTATGGCTCTCCATCAATTATTATTTTTGTATTAGTAGGTATTAACTGTGAACCAATTCCCACTTGTCCTTCTACTACTGTCATTTGATACAATTTTTGGGAATCCAATAAAAATTGAACCACTTTGCTACTAAGACTAAGACTCTGTGTATATTGTCCAAATTCAGACATATTTGATATAGAATCTAGTTTAATATGAGTACATCCAACTTCTAACGCTAAAGTAGTAAAGAAATTCAAATTCTTACCACCTAGCTCAAGGGTAAAAATTTGAAGATTACTTAGTTGTTCTTTTGTTGTACGAGCAGTATCTATAACTTGTCTTTCGGTGACCACTTTACAATTATCCTCTCCATCAGTAAATATAATGGAAGCATAGTGAGTATATTCACCACCAAAACCAAGGAACTGATCATGCATCGTACCTAGTAGATTTGTATCTCCACCTGCAGTAAAATCTTTGATATATGAGGCAAGATTTACCAAATCTTTAATCTTATTGCCAGTTGATTCAAATACTTTGCTTGAGTGTTTGCTGTTAAACTTGGTTATAATAATAGTCCAATCTTCAGTAGTATCTACAATTTGCTTAAGAATAATTCCTAATTTTTCTTTACACAATGTTAATTCAGACTGCATACTTCCACTAACATCCACAGCTATATTAAATAGGGACTTGGTTCCTACTAAAACTTTATCTGTTTCTTGAGAATCACTAACAGTATTATATAATGCAATTGGTTTCAGCATTAGCTTATTATGGTCCATTGTTGGTTGGAAAATCATTGGAGCTATTTTTGACCCTATATAAAATTGCAAATGATCTAGGTTAATAGAATAGGTATTATCAGAAGTCATCAGCTTTGCTATAATAGGCGAAGATTCACTAAGACTATAGTACCCCTTTTGCTGCATAACTTGCATAAATCTAGCCATATTAAACTTGGCTGTCACTGTTTTATCTGCGCGAACTACACAAAAGATATTTTGATCCGGCGATAGATCTG
>JANNVO010000137.1:0-3696 GCA_031414475.1 Rickettsiales bacterium | reverse complement strand
CTTATCCATAGTTCAGGTTAGTTACGAAGTCCCATTTGATTTTCATCAACTGTTATTTAGAATACCCAATCTTACCAATTTATATTATTTGACATAATGTAAATTATTGTGGTAAAAGTTCATTCTTTAGGCCTCTGTGGTGGAATGGTAGACACGACAGATTCAAAATCTGTTGCCCTTCGGGTGTGCCGGTTCGAGTCCGGCCAGAGGTACCAATATAGTAAATTGATTAATATTTCTACAACTACTTCAAGTTTACTATATTGATCTAAGGTCTCTACTTAAACCTTCTGGTTGGCCAGTGTCTGGTTGGAATCTACTTTTTTATTTTTTATTATTTGCATCAACAAAAATTAATTTATTTATATTAGTGAATTTTTTAATCGCTTTGTGGTTATCAACATACTCAAAATAAAGCAGCATATTCTTATTCTGATTGTAATGTGCCTTATTAGTAAAAGCTCTTAGAGAACCATTAATTTTAATTTCAAAGACTTTGCCAGATAGTGCCTTAACTCCATTTTGTCCTTGGTTTCTGTGAACAAAACCTTTTTGTAAAGCAGCTTTGAAGGTATTTTGGTGTTCGCTCCATTTTGTATCAAATTCATTTGATACTGCACCCCAATATTTTAGCCCTCTATGCTCTCCTAAAAAGGTAGAATCTCCAATATTAACCGTAATATCCTTTGTTAAATACCATTTATCTTCTTGTTGAAATTTTGATATTGCATTTAATCTTTGTTCTTTAATTAGTTGGAATTTTTGATGTATCTCTTCTTGGCTAGGGTAAGCTTCCTCAATATATATTTCATCATCTACTGTAGTGCTTAATAGGTCGTCATCTTCAAAACTAGATCTATTCATTTTATAATTTTCATCTATAACACTTAGATCGGATTTATATTTTTCAGCACTCTCAGTGTTATGCATAAGAATAGAATTTAACATTGCTGCTTCTACATAAGACTCATTATGAGGAGCAAGTTCCATAGCTCGTTCTAGGTGTTTTTGAGCAAGTTCATTATTATTTTCTAGTATACTAGTGGTCGCTGCTTCAAAATGTTTCGACGACTTTAATTGTGTGTCTATTGGTGCTTTTTCTATTGTTGCAAAACAATCTGAGATGGCATGAGCATTGTAGAAAATAAATTGGGTAAATAGTCTTTCATCAGCCCATATTTCACCCATACTGATTGATGAAAGAAGTTTTTGGGCAACGTCAAACCTTGCAAAAGCTAAACTAACATCTATTAATGATCGAATATCAACTTTTTGCTTTGTTAAATCAGTTAGCTTTTTATAAAAATTATTCTCTCCACCAGATGCCCCAGATTCTATTATTTTTCTCTGCGCGGCAATAAATCTAGCTAAAGCCAATATGTCGTGGAACTCTTTTGGTATTTGCTTTTCACTTAATCCGTGTATGTCACTCATACGGATATTTATAAAGTTTTTGCCTGAATGCAGTAATAACAAACTTTTTAAAGGCGATGGAAGAGATAATATTAGTTTGTTACAGTAGTTTTTATCATATATTCTTGCCAAAGAATATAATGAGTTTACAAGGGCATGGGAATTGTTATGTTTAGTATAGCCTCCTCTGTCGTCATAATTTTCATAGGCTCCTTTCAAGAAGGAAAGGGCTAAAAAAGGGTCATTTTTTGTATTTAAAACATAATTACCTAACTGTACATAAATCTCAGTTTGAAGATCTTTTGAAATAATTGAGGCTTTTGGTTCATTTCCATGTTTAGTTTTAAAATCATGAAATAGCTCTAACGCATCATCATACTCTTTGTTTCTTATAAGCATCTTAATAGATAGTATAGAAGGCTCGTGGTGACTAATTATATGTTTATAACATTTCATAATACACGGCTTTTGGTATTGAGGGGCTACTACAGTATTAATTATAGTAACGTATCTTCTAACAATATCGTAATAGTTGCTAGCTTTAGTACTTGACGTATTATTTTTATTAATATTTTCCATATAAATATTAGCGCTTCGTAAGAACCGGTCTAGCATCGTTCTTCCTAGAGAAAAATTTTTGTTAGCGTAGGCTATAAGGGCGTTGTCAAGACCGCAGCTAAATCTAAATAGCAGTTGTTCCGTAATAGAATAATTAATTGAAGATTCTTTTTTATAGTTATAATCTTTCACGGCGATTTCTCTACTATTTAAAGGGATTTGATAGATCATATAGCCTTCGTTTGGAATTTTTAACTTAAACTTGTCCTTTAAATATGGATCCTGTATGAGTATCTCGCGGTCCTTATAAGAGCAGAGTGCTACAAGTACTCCCTCTGTTTCTCTTGGTGTATTATATTTAGAGCTCCATTTTAATATCTCAACTAATTCGGTTAAATCTTTTGTTTTAGGCGAGTATGCTATAATTCTTTCTAACGAAGTGATTGAGCAACTAATGTTCTGAAAATCTTTACTATTAGACAAAGTAAATATTTCTTTATCTGTACTTATATAGGAGCTATCTTTTGGTAGATCCGTTTCCGTACTATCTATGGTTAATGCAACTGTATTATTATAGGTTACATTAATAGGAAGAGGGCTGTTGAGGGTAATTACATCTCTTATTTCCTCAGTAAATTCAGTTCTTAAGTTATGAGTAATGGTATGATGTATAGTTGGTTCTGTTAACCTTGTGTTTATTTCTTTCATAATGCCCCTAATAAAATTGCATTAATTAACAGCAAATAATTTTAAGAGCAAGAATTTGTTTTGAATTCCTAAATAAAAGTATACATAGTAGTTCCTTGGGGTAACTACACCGCAACATAAACACGTCTTTAACAAAACTTAGACCTCATTTATATATAACAGTTCTCGTAAGACAATAATTGCTATTTTTTATCTGAATCATCAGCTGAAGAAAGACGTAGCTTAACAACCTCAGGATTAGTATTATGGGAACATTCGAGAGGATGAAAATCTTTCAAAGTTTTCTTCAGATGGTTTGTCTGAACATGGGTATATATCTGAGTTGTGCTTATATCAGAGTGGCCGAGTAATTCTTGAATTACCCGCAAATCTGCGCCACCTTCAAGCAAATGACTGGCAAAACTGTGCCTCAGGACGTGTGGTGATATGTTCGTTGGATCCAATCCAGATTGGATAGCTGCTTTTTTCAGGAGTTGTGCAAAATTTTGACGCGTCATGTGACCAGAGCCAGAACTACTTGAGAAGAAAAAAGTTTTTGCTTTTAATGATTTGCCACGGCAAAACTCTTCTCTTATTTTTAAGTAATTTTCAATAGATGTTTTAGCTTTATCGTTAATTACAACCATTCGTTCTTTACCGCCTTTTCCCTTTACAGCAAATGATTTCCTTACTCGCAATTCGCTGCCACCACTTACTATATCTACTAGTTTTAGCGAGACTAGCTCGCTCACTCTAAGGCCGCTTGCATAAATAAGGTGGATCATTGCTCTAAGACGCACTCCTTCTATTGATTCGGTGTTGTCATAAAAATTGAGTAACATTCTGATTTGTTCTACAGACATTACGCTAGGAAGTTTATTTTGGTATTTTGGTAAATCTACAATTAGTACCGGATTATATTCAGCATAATGTTCACTGATTAGAAAGTTATAATAATTCTTTAATGTTGATATTTTTCGATTGATTGAGCGAGGTGAAATCCCATTATTACTTAGTAGTTTTATGTATTGCTCAACT
>JANNVO010000136.1:0-2294 GCA_031414475.1 Rickettsiales bacterium | reverse complement strand
CGAAAGTCTCCGCCTCGCGGGGCGCCTCATGGACGTCGGCAAGATCGGCATCCGCGAGTCAGTGCTCAACAAGCCCGGCACCCTGACGCCCGAGGAATTCGAGCATGTCAAGGAGCACATCCCCATCGCGATCGCGATACTCGATCCGCTCAAGACCATCGCGCATCTGCTCCCCGCGATCCAGGACCATCACGAACATTGGGACGGGAATGGCTATCCACGCGGCCTCGCCGGTATCTCGATCTCGCTCGGCGGCCGCGTGCTTGCCGCCGCCGATGCCTTCGACGCCCTGACCTCGCGACGTGCCTGGCGCGAGCCGCTCTCACCCGCCGATGCACTCAAGTTCCTGGCGGAGCGCGTCGGCACCCAGCTGGATCCGGCCGTCTTCGAGGCGCTCAAGGCGGTCGTCAGCAGACGCAAGACGCTCCAGTTCCTCGAGGCGATCGAGGAATAACCCCGCTCGTCGAGGGAGCCGCGGAGCGGAACTGCCAGGCGGCAGGGCAGGGTGACCAGCGAACTGAACAGAACGCCCTCTCACTGCGTTGATAGTCTGATGATCGCCCTCCTTCGCTCGTGCGCCCTTTTGGGCGCCGCCGCCACGGTGCTGCAGGCGCAGACACCGGACACGCTCCGCCTCACTCTCGCTGAAGCAGTCGAGCGCATGCTCCGCACCTCAGACGAGGCGCGCATCGCATCGGCGCAGGTCGAGGTCGCCGATGCGCAGATCACATCAGCGCGCGCGGCAGGCCTCCCACAGCTGCGGCTCGCCTCGACCTATGGCCAACAGGTCGAGAATGCCCGTGCGCTCATCGTCGGCAACATCTTCGGCCAGAGCTACACCTACAACACGAACCTCCTCCTGCAGCAGTCGCTCTTTCAGGGCGGGCGCATCGTGAGCGCCAACCAGGCCGCTTCACGCAGCGAGCGCGCCGCCATCGCCACGCGCGACGAGACCCGCGCCGACCTCACCGTCGACGCACAGCGCGCCTACCTCGGCGTCGCGCTCCAGTCGCGTCTCGCCGACATCCAGCGCCGCAACCTCGTGATCGCCGACGCGCGGCTCGCACAGGTGGAGCAGCTCGAACGCTCCGGTCGCGCCTCGCGCTACGACGTGCTGCGCGCCCGCGTCGAACGCGCGAACCTCGAGCCGCTCGCGCTGCAAGCCGAGAGCGACCGGGTCCTCGCAGAGCTCGAACTCAAGCGCCTGATGCAGATCCCGCTCGCGCAGCCTGTCGTGCTCTCCACCGCACTCGACGGCAAGGCGGTGCAAGCGCTGGCCACAGTGGCCGCCGAGGACCGTACCACAGGAGTGCGTCCGAATGTTCGCGCAGCCGAACTCACCGCGAGTGCGCGTGAGGCCGCGATCCGCGTCGCCCGCGCCGACCTCCTCCCGACGCTCAACGCGAGCTTCTCCTACGGCTATCTCGCGCTGCCGGCCTTCAACGGTTTGCCCACCCGCATGGGGGTGAGCGCGTTGAGCTTCTGCCCCAACCCCGGCACCGCCACCCGCCCCTGCCAGAACAACGGCTGGTTCCCCGATCGCAGCTTCAACGTGCAGTTGCAGTGGCCGCTCTTCGACGGACTCCGCGCAAAAGGTGCGATCGATCTCGCGCAGGCCAACGCCCGCGTCGCCGACTTGCAGGTGCGGCAGGTGCGGGAACAGGCCGCCATCGACATCGAGCGGGCACGCGCCGAGCTTGCGCGCGCGCAGGCCACCTTCACCGCACGCGCTGGCAACGTGAGCGAAGCCGAAGAAGCGTTCGCCCTCGCGACTCTCCGCTTCGGGCGCGGCGTCGGAACGCAACTCGATGTCTCCGACGCGCAGCTCGCACTGCTGACCGCGCGTTCCACCGAGGCCCGCGCGACCTTCGACCTCTACCTCGCGGTGGCTGAGCTCGCGCGCGTGCGCGCGGTGCCGATCCCGCTCCCTGACGGTAGCACCGTCACCGTCAGGACCACACGATGAACACCCGTATCACAACACGCTCCTTTCGCCCGCGCTCCTTGGTCCTCGCGCTCGTCGCGCTTGCTCTCACCGCCTGCGGCGGAGAGCAGACGCCGCCGGCCGGCTCCGCGACCACCGGCAAGTCCGGCGCACCCGGCATGGGTGGCGCAGGTGGCGCAGGTGGCGCGAGTGGCGCGGCTGGCGCGGGTGCTCCACGCGGAGGCGGCTCCGTGGTGCTCTCCGGCGCTGACGTCCACAAGGTTGCGCCCGGCCTCATCGAGTCAGGAATCTCCATCAGCGGCAATCTCCGTCCGATCGAGACCGTGAGCATACGCGCTCGGCTCGAGGG
>JANNVO010000135.1:0-2032 GCA_031414475.1 Rickettsiales bacterium | reverse complement strand
CCAAAAGCGAATTCATGGCTCGGGTCCTTGGTCACTGGGCTGGACCATATTGTTTTTTTCGCGGCGTCACCCACCACCAGTTGAAAAAAGTCCCCTGCATCATTCGTGCTGGTTTTCTTTGGCTCGATATTCTCAAGGGTTCCATCGCCATTCAAATCGACTTTGAGCACTAGATAATCTTCGGCGAGGACGCAGGCCGGGCTCAAAAGGGCTAGGCTCAATCCTGCTATCAGGCTAAGCCTGTTTTTTCGATTCGAATCGCCGAACTGGGCTATGGGTGATGCATTTGCGGAGAGTGGTGGTCTGTTCTCGGAATTTGAGGAGCCGGATGTTTGTTTCATAATGTTTGATGGGGATAATAAATGGCTCTCCGTCAGGTTTGCTTGAGAGATTGAGCCCTCATCTTGAGGAACAGGTGGCCTAGGTTGGTCATTCCGCATGCCCGGTGGATGAGTCTTGCGATCTGGTTGTTGAAGCTCTCGATCTTGCCCGAGGTGATGCGGTGTTTGAAAAAGGCGGTGATTGCCGGCAGGTCGCGGAGCAGTCCGCGCGCGAAGCGACGCAACGGCTCTATGCCCGATTCCTCGACCAGCCCGCACCAACGCCTGATGCGCACCGCGCCCGACCGGGCACTGGTTGCCACCGCGTAGATGTGCCGGAACTCTTCCTTGAGGATGTAGGCGGTGGAGATCCTCGCATTGATGGCGGTCAGCTCGGCCAGCCGTGCGAACCCTTTCTCGTCGATGTTCCCGGATCCGGCCATCAGCAGGAATCGCGAGCCTTTGATCACCTTCTTCCCCTCCGCGTTCGCCGCGCGCCACTCGCTGCGGCGCACCTCGCCCTAGGGCGGTGTTGAGGTTGGCGATGATGTGGAAACGGTCGTGGACGACCTCCGCACCGGGGAGGTTCTCGGCCAGGACGGAGCGGTAGGCCCCGTTGCGGTCAATGCAGACGGCGCGGATGGACTCTTTCTGACTGTCGGTGAGGATGGCTAAAAAGGATTCGAGGCTCTCCTTCTTCTTTCCCTCGGCCATGTGCAGCAGTTCGCCTGTCAGGCCGTTGAGGACGACCGTCACGTAGCCGTGGCCTTTGCGGACGGACTTCTCATCGACAAGCAGGATCTCCAGTCTGTCCAGACCGGGTGCGGGAAGATCGGCGTTGAGCACATCCATCTCATAGCGGCGCACCGTGGCCTCGCTGATGGCGAACATTGTGGCCACCGAGCTCGCGGGGGAGAACGATGCCCATGCGGCCACCGCACGCATCAGCCGCCAGGTTGCGTCGCGGGTTGGATGGACTTCGGGAGGCCTGGGAGTGATAAGCATCCGGCATTGCGGGCAGCGCCCCTGGACTGCGGGCAGCGTGACCCAGACCGTGTTCCTATCGGCAAGGGGCAGATCATAGACGGCGATCTTCCCCGCACGGACTTCCTTGAGGGCTACCCTGCAATCAGGACAGCGCGGCTTGCAGCGGCCGTCGCGAAGCATCGCGACTTGCACCCCGACCTTTTCCACCAGAACCTTACCCACGACGCATCCGGCAAACCGGAACAACTCCTTGATGTTGAACGTTTTCACAGACACAGCCCAAGGCCGGTGCCGGGTGCGTCACCACCCTAAAACGCGAGCAAACCTGACGGAGAGCCTAATAAATAAGGATAGAGTGAGCTATTTCGATCTGGCAATTCGCTTAGCGGTGCTCTCACGCCTGGCTTGAATTAAGCTGAGGTCTGCGGCAAATTAGGCGTTGGCGAACTCGTTTGACGTAGACCATAAATAGGGTCAGGTTAGTATATCAACATTTTAATCAGTTTTTTCAACTCGGACTCGTGCTTGGCATCCTCCTTACTTGCGGCAACCACAATGCGACTCACCGAATCATGGCACCCCATGCTCAATCGTTGCGCAATCCAGTTGGTTGCCGCCGCCGTTCTAATTCTCAGCAAGGGCGCGACCAGCAACTTCACCCGATCTCCTTTTCACATACCTTCAAGGTCTTTCCTTTCGCTGGAAACTTCACGGAGCGATGACAG
>JANNVO010000134.1:0-1621 GCA_031414475.1 Rickettsiales bacterium | reverse complement strand
GTAGCGGGCCGCGAGTTCAAGGCGATTGCCGAAGACCTCGACTTCCTGCGTGAGCGACATCGGCGCCGAGGTGAAGCCGGACAGCGTCGAACGCCACTCCTGGCCGTCGATCTCGTAGGACGGTTCGATCGGGTGCATCCGGTCTGGGTCCACCACCGCAAGGCCCGACCCGTCCGCGACCGCCGTGACGATCTTGAGCCCGCACCAGAGGCCCGAAGCGCGTGACAGTTCGATGCCGTGGCGGCCGAGGTCGAGCACGTCCTGCATCGTGCCCGGATCAAGGAATGCGAAGCCGAGCGCTGCAACGAGCGAGTCCGACCGCGACGGGACCGTCGACGACTTGCACGCCGGATCGTCTCCGACCAGTGCGAGCACGCCGCCTCGGCGTGCGGTCCCGACGAACACAGCGTGGCGGATCGCATCACCCGCCCGCTCCAGCCCGGGCGCTTTGCCGTACCAGTACCCGGCGACACCGTCGACGTTCTTCGTGCGCATATTGGCGACGAGCTGGCTCCCGGCGACGGAGGTCGCGGCCAACTCCTCGTTCGTGCCCGGCCAGTGCTTGACGCCGAACTCGTCGAGCAGCGCCTGGTTGGCCTGGAGCTCGCGGTCGAACCCACCGAGCGGTGAGCCCTGGTAGCCGGAGACGAATGCTCCCGTGTTGTATCCGCGCTGACGATCTGCGCGCATCTGATCGAATGGGAGTCGGGCCAGAGCCTGGATGCCGGTGACGAGCACGTCGCCGGTCATGGCTCGGTAGCGGTCGGAGAGCGAGAACGAGACGTCGGGCGCGTGGACCATGTGTGCATCCTTCCAACTGCTGGGTGTCCGTGTCGGATCGGAGCGGCCGGATCGGAGCGATTGTTCCGATGAGTGGATGGCGTCAGGCGTTGTCGTCTCGATTGGGCACCGGGTCCCCGCCGCCGCCTTCATCGCCGTGGCTCGGCGAATCGACCGGCGGGTGACGTTCCTGGCGCTCGTCAGCACTCATGTCGGTCTTGGGGCCCGTCGGCGAGGCGACGTCGGCGCCTTCGATCGCAACCTCCGTTGCGACGTCCGAAGGTGACGCGAGATCGCTTGTCGTCGGCGAGCTTGAGCCGGCGGCGGTCCCCGCCTCGCTGTGCGCCTCCTCGACGGCCCGCATCGCCGATGCTTCGATCACCTGAAGCTCGGACGGAGTGACCGGGCGCTCAGGATCGGGATGCAGGGTGTCGGCGACCACAGCGGCGACTGCGTGGGCTTCTCCTCGTCGGTCTCCGGTCAGGAAATGGAGCCGTTGTCTCCACGACGGTTTCGCGAGCCGGGTGTTCGGGGGTTGAGTCATGAGCGACGAGTACCCGCGTGGTCGCCCATCGAAACGGCGCCGAGATGCAAGCCGAACGGACCACGAGAACGGCCCACGAGAACCGGCATCACCCGCTCCGGGGCGACACTTGTTTCCTGGCTCGCGATCTGCGGCTCGCCGGCCCGTGATTCGCGGGCGCGTGAGTGGGCAATAACCCTCGATCTATGAGGGTTATCGACCACTCGGCGGAGCGGGATGGCTTCCCTTGAAGACCGGGGCCCAACACGCGCACCCGTCAAGCGTAAGACGGGTCCGATCGATCGCGGGTGCCGACCG
>JANNVO010000133.1:0-3814 GCA_031414475.1 Rickettsiales bacterium | reverse complement strand
CCTTGGGCTTTGTGGATGGTGGTCGCGTAGCCGTGATCGATGCAGCCTGCCTGGATGTAGTCGCCGGTGAGTTGCAGGTGTCGGCCGTTGCCGAGTTCGATGTTGATGTCGGAGCTGTGGTGGTTGATGCGCGTGATGGTGGCGATCATCCCGTTGTCGACACGGCACCGTCCGCCGGTGTCGAGGTCGAGTTGTCCGCCCATGTTGCGCAGCAGGACGATGCGGTCACCGACCTGAAACGGGCGGCCTCGCAAGTCGAGAGTCGCCCCGGTGAGTTGACCGGCTTCGGTGGCGTGTTGGCGGGCGAGGGTGTTGAGGAGTTTGGCTTCGGCACGTGTACCGGCGAGGAGGTAGGCGGATCCACCGGCGGTGTGACTATCCCACCAGTCCGCGACGGCCCGGCTGCGGATGTCGGTGGCGGTGTCGGCGAGAACGACTCGGTCGTGTTCGGTGTAGATGTTCCAGAAGGCGGCGACGTCACCGCTACGGAGGTGGTCGAGCGCGACGTGTTCCCATTGGTGGTGTTGGCGTCGGTTGATCGTGAGTTCACCGGCGCGGTGGCCGAGCGCGTCGAGCGCGGCACGGAATCCGCCACCAGCGGCAATCTCGGGAAGTTGATGGTGATCGCCAACGAGAATCAACTTCGCTCCGGCTGCGCGGGCGCGGATGACGATCTGGTGGAGGTCAACGGTGCCGCACATGGCTGCTTCGTCGACGACCACGATCGTGCTCGTATCGATTTCGGCATGTTGCAGGAAGCGGGGGATCGTGAATGATTCGATGCCGGCTCCGTCGGCGAGTTCGCGTGCGGCACGCGCCGTCGGGCAGACCCCGACGAGACGTCGGCCGGCGCTCTGGTAGATCTCGCGAACGGTTCGCATCGTGTAGGTCTTGCCGGAACCGGCTCGACCGACGACGACTTCGACGGCGAGCCCTTGGGTGCAAACCCGTCGAACGGTGTCGGCCTGATCGGTCCCGAGTGGCCGGTTCAGCGCAGCGAGTGTGGTGTCGACGAAGATCGGGTCGAGTGCCCACCTCCGGTCGGGTTCGGGTTGGAAGAGCTGCGTGAGTTCGGTTTCGAGGGCGAGGAGTCGCCGGGTGGTCCAATGCTGTTCCCATCCCGCCTCCGCTGATGTCGGGGCGGGGACTGGGACGAGTTCGCGGTGGGCGAGCACGGCGTCGGTGAGACGTTCGAGCAGGGCGGTGTCGTTGTGTTCGCTGAGCTGTTCGGCCACAGCGTTCTGGACTTCGTGACGGGTGATCGTGGCGTCTCGTTCCGGCAGCCCGTACGCAACCATCGAGGCGAACTCCTCGATCGAAACCTCCTCGACCCGATCACACGAACTCCCGCGGGTGGACGAACGGATCGCGACCGTGCTGTCCGCTCGCAGCACAGTCGCGGCTGGTATCGGCCGTTTGTTGGTGAGGAGTTGGTCGATGTCTTCGCAGCCGTAGTCGATGGTTGCGCCGTCGTCGCGCCAGGTCTCATCGAGGGTGTCTTGGTCGATGTCGAGCTTGACGGTTCGTGTGGCGAGGGTCGCGTCGGCTGCGGCTGCGGCACCGGTACGTCCGGTGCGTTCGAGTTCGGTCTCGATCTCGTTGCGGCGTTTCGAGAAGTGCTTCAGCACCCTGCGAGGGATGCCGGCGATGTCTGCGACACCGCCCGTGACCGGCAACCACTCGACACCGAGCCGACTTGATAGTTCGTTGCGTAGCGCTGTTTGGAACACGGTCCCGGCAGCGATCTTCGACCGGTACAGGGCCTGGCCGTCGAGCGCGGACCAGCGGCCGTCGGGTCCTTTGGCAAGATTCGCGACCAGTACGTGGGTATGCAGCTGTGGGTCACCGGCGCGGCTCGTGCGGTGGTTGAAGCCGGCTGCGATGAACCCCGCGGCTTGGACTCGGCGGGTTCCCCACTGCTCGAACGGTGCGGTCTTGGCGTCGCGGTTGTTCGACCCGCGCCGCACGAAACACGCCTCGCGCTCCAGCCATCCCATCGCTTCGCCGACGGCGCAGTCGAGGGCTTCGACGATGTCGTTGCGGGTGAGGACGTCACCGAACGCGTACATGACCGACACCGACTTCGGTGCCGAGAACGTCAGATCGAAGCCGGGCACCCGACCCTTCCAGGTGCGGATCTGGGTGCCGTTCGGCGACAGTCCGGTGCCGGGCGCGAGTCCGGCGAGGACAGCGCTGAGGTCGTCGCTGGTGACGTCGTCGGCGAGGTCGAGCAGGCCGGCTCCGGTGCCGATCCAGTGTCCCCGGGTCTCGGATCCGCCGATGTAGTAGTCGTCGAGACCTTGCGCGACTTGGCCTAGGTAGTAGGCCTCGGCGCCGACTCGGAGCTTCCACAACGACAACATCCACCTTCCCGAAGGCCCCACGACGAGGCGTTTCGTTACGTGGTTCGGGCTCGTGCAGCACCTTTGGTGCATATGTGTGGAAGTGGTGAGGTCGATTGGATGAGTGATTCGGTCGTCTGTTGGAGCGGTGGTGGTTCGGTCGGTGCGGGCGGTCGGGGTTGATGCGGCGATGTTTCGGTCGGTTGGTGTCGATCGTGATGGTGGCTGGTGTGGTCGGACGGGTTGGTGTTGGTGGTGTGATCGGTCGGGGTGAGGTGTCGAGTGGTTTGGTGTAACGGTCGGTGCGGTCGTGGGGCCTTCGTACGGGTAGGCGGCCCGTGATGGACGGGTCGTCGTGATCGGAGGTTCCGGGGATGGTCAGGAAGCGTGAATCGGTGGCCGAGCGTGAGGCCCGGGAGCGGATGCGGGATCGCTACGACGCTGAGGTGAAAGCAGTTGTCGAGTTCTTCGGCTACGCCGGCCAGATCGATCAACTCAACGCGAAGATCGATGTGTTGGTCGAACGTCAGGGCGAGACGGTGGCTCGACTCGCAGAGTCCACTGACGTGAACCGGGCGGCGGACACGGTGTGCTGGCCGGTTGCCAAGGTCCGTGACGCGATTGCTGCGAACCGTCGTGACGCTGGTGTCGGATCGGCGTCGACGGTGGATCGGTCGCCGTCGTGACTGCGGCACGCGGTTTCCTCCACGACGAAGGCCTGCTCGACTGGGGGCCGTTGGAGCGGCTGGTGAAGGCGACTCCTGTCAGTCGGAACATGGTGGCCGGTGACTTCATGTGGATGGGAGCGGTCGAGTTGGTGGACGGACGTCGGCTGCATCTCTACAAGAACGCGATGACACGGCGCTACCTTCGCCTCGACTCCCACGGCCACACTTACGCGCACGTCGACGGCGAGTACCGAATCCACCATTCCCCGGCCGACGCGATCGACGACCTCCGTCTACCGGGTGCGATCTGCGGTCCATCAATCGGTCAGGACTCGGTCAGCGGCACGTTCGTTGGTGGCGACACCCTGGTGCCATGACCACCTCGATCGCTGCCGTCGACGTCGAGAGCGGACGTGAGCGCACTCTCATGCGGCGGGTAGCAGTGATCGGAGATGTCGGCGGCTACGTCGGGCACCTTCGCCATGCGCTCGGCCAACTCGGCGTGACCGACTCGGTGTGGCCCGACGACCTCCACGTGATCCAAGTTGGCGACCTCTTCGGAGGTCGCGCCGATGTCCAAGTCGCCGAACTCGTCGGTCCTCATCTGCGCGCTGGCCGGTGGACACAACTGATCGGGAACTGGGAACTCGAAGCGGTCGGCGGCATGGCGATCGGTCGGGCCGGGCGCACCGTTCACCCCGACGCCGCTGCCGAGTTCCGATGCTGGCACCGAGACGGACTGGTCCGGCGCGCAGCATCAGTGACATCGTCGACGGGATCGGTCGGGGTCGTGACGCACGCCGG
>JANNVO010000132.1:0-7880 GCA_031414475.1 Rickettsiales bacterium | reverse complement strand
TCAAGCGCTTGCCCTAAGGTTATTCCGTTTTTAAGTGCAAACAAAAACTGCCACTGCTCCTTTTCAAGGAACAAGGTCTCTATTCTACCATGGACCCTGCATATAAGAACAAAACATTCTTCATGGCTCATATCAATTTTTTCACTATCAGGTTCATCTAGCAAGCGCTGTATTTTAGCAAGTGGCCAGCTTGATTTTAGAAAAAACACTGAATGGTTGAATTCAAATACAACAGACTCTGGATCACTGAGCATAACATTAAATTGCTCTGCACTGATGGCTTTCTGATTGATCGCTTCATAACTCCTTGATCTTAACCACTCAATCTTTGCATAATCAGGTAAATAATCTAAGTGTTTTGTCGATGGAAATTTCTCTAAAAAATCTGGAAAACTCTTACCAAAGCCACTAATATTTGATCTATCAGTTATGTTTACAAATTCGTGCCCATAAGCTAATGACACACCACGCGCGCAATCAGATCCTATAAGGCGCCAAACGCCAGGGTAAGTTATTTCCAAAGCAGTTACAAAATTTTCGAATATAGTATCCTGGTGTACGCCAAGACGCTGCTTAGCTTTAATAGAGCCATTTACTTTGATAAAATCAAGCTTCCCGTTGTCACCAAAAATCGAGTTAAACAGGCTTTCTTGTATCCTCTCTAAACTAGGCATACGTCTTTTTCTCTTTTTACTACTTGGGTCATATAATGATCAATCTTTGCAGCCTCGCCTAATAATACCTCAAGTGCCGGAATATTAACGTCCCACTCAACCATAGTTGGTACTATTCCAACTTTTTCCAGCGCGAATTCAAATAAATGCCAAACTTCATCACATACCAAATTATCATGCGAATCAATGTAGAGCGACTCATTATCTAGTATTTTTTTCTGAGAATGACCAGAAACATGCATTTCTCCAACAAAAGATGGGTTAATTGCATCAATATAATCTCTAGATGACCAGCCATTGTTTAAACCAGAAATATAAATATTATTGACGTCAAGCACAATTCCGGCGCCAGTTTTTTGCATCAATGCATTTAAAAAATCTGGCTCTGAATACGTTGAATTTATATACTCAAAATAGGTTGATGGGTTCTCAAGCAAAATTCTTCTTTGTAATTTATCTTGAACAAAGGAAATATTATCGGCAAAAACATCAAGAGACTCTTTGTTAAAAGGAGTTGGCAATAAATCGGGTAGAAACTTATTAGAAACCGTGTTCCATGATAAATGATCAGAGATAAGAAATGGGTCTATTATATCCATCAGTCCCTTGACTAATGCTATATGCCTATCATCAAGACCATTTACTGAACCAAGAGACATGCCAATTCCATGCAAACTAACTGGATATTGCTCTCTTATTTTGTATAAATAGTCAAAATCAGGACCACCTAGTGAGTAGAAATTTTCGCTATGCACCTCAACCCACCCTATTCTAGCAGGTTGCTGGGAAGAAAATTCTACCAAATGAGGATACCGAAGCCCAATTCCAACTGGATTAAGCTTCTCATCAAACTCTGTTATCGAATACATTGGCTTTGAATGATGGCTATTTATTGGCATATGTCTTGGGTTGAATTCTGCTAACTTTGAATCAAATGCAAAAAGAACAGGCCCAGACATCCAAATTTGATTACTAAGCCTTAGGGCAAGGTATACCGGCAAAAAAGGCAGGAGACCCCTGTAAATTCCAGAGGCCTGCACTTCTCAAGCAATCCCTTGCCAAAACTCTTTTGTATTATTCAGCAGCATCCTCAATCACGAGTTTAGCTTTAACTTCATCAGAAAGGCCACTAATATCACCTTTGTTGATTTTATCACATTCACCTTTTGGAACCATAATCCAAGCTTCTGAATCACCAGCTTTATTGTGACCAGCACATGAGCCTGACTTACCAGCACAATCACCTTTATGCTCTAGAATTATGCTTTTTCCTTCAGAATCAACAGCTTTGCATTTCTCCATTCCCTCTGGAGCATCAGCTGCTTGTGCACTAGTAAATGAAAGAGCAGCTACTGCAAATGCTGTAGCAAGTAATTTTGATTTATTCATAACTTTTACCATTATTTTTTGATGAACTAGTTAAAAATTAACCCGAAACTCAGTTTACACAAAAGTTCCGGGTCTACATAACCAACACCAATTTTCATTTAAATGAAAACTGGTGTTGTGGTATAACTCTATTAAAATCTAAATAGAATTACTTTGAAGCAGCTTCAACTTCAGCTTTAACTTCATCAGAAAGGCCACTCATGTCGCCTTTCATCACTTTCTCACACTCACCTTTTGGAACCATAACTTCAGTGTGTTTAGCACCAACTTTACACTTTTCCAGTCCCTCTGTAGCACCAGCTGCTTGTGCACTAGTGAACGAAAGCGCAGCTACTGCAAATGCTGTAGCAAGTAATCTTGATTTAATCATGTTTTTTACCACTATTATTCGATAAATTAATTTGACAAAGCCACCCGACCTTGTGCAGTGTCAAATATTAAATCAATATTGGATTTGTAGATACAGTTTTTTCTTATCAATTCGTAACATTTTCAAGAGCATTCACAAAACTGTGTATTTTTAACACACAATATATTACGCCTATTCTCATTTTAAACTGAAAAATGTCATAATCTGGCTATTACAACACGATCATGACCAGCAAGATCCTTTTTCGTGAAGATATCAGTAAAACCACATTCCCTTAAAATATCTAAAATTTTATCACGTTGTTTATGTCCTATTTCAAAAAAAAGCTTACCTCCATCGTTTAAATAAGACGAAGCAGAACTAATTATTGTTTTATAAGCCGCAAAACCATTATCATCCGCATAAAGAGCAAGTTTAGGTTCAAAAAGAAGAGTTGCTGGAGCTACATAAGATTTCTCATCATGGGCTACGTACGGAGGATTACTGACAATGTAATCGTACCGACCTTCTGCAAGATTACTAAACCAATCGCTCTGGATAAATTTTATCTTCTCACTAACATTGTGATTGTAAGCGTTAATCTTGGCAATTTCAAGGGCATCCATACTTATGTCCACAGCAAGGATATCAGCTCTGAGCACCTCGTTTGCTATACTGACTGATATTGCACCGCTACCCGTGCCAAGCTCTAAGATTTTTATATCCTTACCTGAATGACGGGCATTATAATCCTCTATAATACCATCAACAAGTAACTCTGTCTCTGGCCTAGGTATTAACACGCTCTCATCAACAACAAAATCTCTACCGTAAAATTCTTGTTTACCAACAATATATGCTATTGGTTCCATTGAAACCCTTCTCTCCACAAGTCTCAAGAACTCTTTCTCCTCTAGCTCAGACAACGCATCATCATATCTAACCAGAAGCTGTTCATATGACGACGACAGCACCTTGCAAAGTATAACCCTAGCATCAAGATTGGGAGTTGAACTATTTTGGCACTTTCTTGCCGCTAAGATTAGGGCTTGTTTAATTTCCATAGTTTAGGCAAACTCTATAAATGCAAATTGTAGTATAACGCATGCTCTATACAGAAGAGCTAGGCATTTCAATTTTGTTAGCGCACTTATATCTCTTGCTTGCATCTTCTTTAACCTCTCTAGAAGGATCGGTTCTTTTTTCTTCAGTTCTACTTTTTTCACGATACATAATTCTAATACTCCAAAACTTCCGGGTTCTAACAATTAATTATTAATTAAGCCTCATATTAGACAAACCTAGGATAGCACTCTCATTAAGGAGATGCAATTAGAAATTGCATCTCCTTTTAACTCAATTATTTTTTCAGTCTCTAATAAAATGAAGTACCATATAGCATTAGTTGTAACAAATATTAAATTCGTAAGTTAATAATCTACTCGCAAAAAATATAAACCTTCTGCTGGTGCTGTTGGCCCAGCAGCTCTCCTATCTTTTGCTTCTAAAATTTCTTTAATTTTTTCTTCCGGCCAATTCCCCTTACCAACCATTAATAGACTTCCTACAATGTTTCTTACCATATGATGTAAAAACGATAGAGCTGAAACATGTATCTCTATGAGCTCTTCATTTTTTATAATTTCTATTTTATCAACGGTTTTCATTGGTGACTTCGCCTGACATTCGCTTGCTCTGAATGAGCTGAAATCATGACGACCCAAAAGATATTTCGAGGCTCTCTGCATCGCCGCAACATCAAGATTATCCTTAACCCAGCATACTAGACCCTTGTTCACTATATTTACATGTTTGCGATTTAATATTTTATAAACATAATGCCTGGATTTTGCCGAAAATCGTGCATTGAATTCTGAGCTCATCAATTCAGCAGCCACCACCCCAATAGTGTGAGCGAGACAAAAATGATTAATTGAATGCATCAACCTTTTAGGTTCAAGCTTCTTGGAAAGATCAAAATGAGCAACCTGACCATAAGCATTAACCCCTGCATCAGTTCTACCAGCAACACTAAGCAAGACTCGCTCTTTACTAAAAGCGTAAATAGCATCCTCAACAATTTGTTGGAGCGACAAACCATCTTTTTGCCTTTGCCAACCACAATAACCAGATCCAAGATACTCAAGTGTAATCTTGTATCTATATAAAGCATTTTCCATTTTTATTTTGTAATAAGTATATTGTGAAAATGTAAATTTTTGCCGGCGAGCTGCCTTAACAAACTAGGCAAGAGCGAATAATTCTGGTCATCATCATGAACGTCCTAGAAACAGGCCACACAAACAAAACGAGTCATCCTGAACTTTATTCTCATGATGACTTGTCTTGTCTCTTTCTAAACTTATCGCCATAACAATGGCGCGCGTCTTTAACTTATAACCATCGCTAGGTTAAATTGTACAAATGAATTTTGAGGGGCGATGGCGCGCAGCCTATACTTATAGGTGAGCACCAGAGTTCCGTGATAAAATTCTTTTGTACGGTTAATCCTGGCGATGGGTATTACCCACCAGAATTATGATTGCCCGAACCGCTAAGGAAACTGATCATTTTCTTCGACCTTGTCGGATGCTTCAATTTACGCAAAGCTTTGGCTTCTATCTGACGTATACGCTCACGAGTCACATTAAACTGTTGACCCACTTCTTCTAGTGTATGATCAGTATGAACTCCTATGCCAAATCTCATACGTAATACCCTTTCTTCTCTTGGAGTCAAAGTTGAAAGAATCCTAGTTGTAGTTTCACGCAAATTTGACTGAAAAGCAGCTTCACTTGGTAAAATCGCATTTTTATCCTCGATAAAGTCACCAAGGAAACTCCCATCCTCATCACCCACAGGGTTTTCAAGACTCACCGGCTCTTTGGCAATTTTCATAACTTTACGAACCCTATCAATAGGCATAGAAAGTCTTGCTGCAATTTCTGCCGGAGTTGGTTCATATCCAAGTTCACCAAGCATTTGCCTTGATGTGCGGATAATTTTGTTAATAGTCTCGATCATATGAACAGGAATACGAATCGTTCTGGCCTGATCGGCAATTGACCTAGTTATGGCCTGACGTATCCACCAAGTAGCATAGGTAGAAAATTTAAAACCCCTACTATACTCAAATTTATCCACCGCTTTCATCAAGCCAATGTTACCTTCCTGTATTAGATCAAGGAACTGCAGACCTCTGTTAGCGTATTTTTTTGCAATTGAGATAACTAAACGTAAATTAGCTTCTATCATCTCTTTTTTTGCTCGTGAGGCCTGTCTATCCCCTTTCTGAATCGCGCCAACTATCCTTTTAAATTCTCCAATAGATAAACCTATCTCTTGCTCAGCCAACCTGAATTCTTCAATTATTTTACCAACTGCATCCAACTCCTGGGCTAAAAAATTCTTCCAAGCAACTTCTTTTTTGGATTGAATTTTATTTAGCCACTCCTGGCCATAATCTGAACCATTGAAC
The DNA here is from genome assembly GCA_031414475.1 of Rickettsiales bacterium. GTDB lineage: Bacteria > Pseudomonadota > Alphaproteobacteria > Rickettsiales > Rickettsiaceae > Megaera_A. The sequence continues at coordinate 1,990 of JANNVO010000132.1, read as the reverse complement.
TCTTTTAGGAAAATTTGACGACTGATTTTATACTTCTCTGCAAGCTTCAAAAGTTTCATTTCTCTAGTTACAAGGTTCTTATTAACCTCATAAACTTCAGACAAAACTTCTTCAATACGCTTATTATTAAAATGCAAAGAAGAAACTTCTTTTACCAGTGAATTTAGCAACTTACCATAACTCTTATTACTCTTAAGAGAATCAGGTTTCAGTTTTTCAGACACATGCTTTTTAGTTTCAACTAGAATTGCATCACATAGCTTTGCAATACTCTCCATCTTATCAGTAATTGAAGGAAGGAGCTCTGTTTCCATCGCAGAAATTGACAAAGTTGATGACTCTTCTTCATCTAGACCAGATTTTGCATTGTCGGCTCCGCCATCTTCATCTTCATCCTCTGTCTCTTCATCTTCGACTATTAAAGGATCATCATTACCTATATTTGCTTCAAGGTCTATCAAATCCCTAAGCATAATTTTTTCGTTTACAAGGTCTTCAAACCATTTGATGAAACGCTTCATAGCTAAAGGACTTTCGCACAAAGAGTTTAGCATCAACTCCTTTCCTTCGTCTATTCTCTTGGCAATTTCAATCTCATTTTCACGAGACAACAACTCAACTCCACCCATATCCCTTAAATATAGGCGCACTGGGTCGTCTGTAGACCCTAAATCTTCTTCCTCACTCTCTTCTTCACTGTCTGCTATTCTATTGAAGACAGTAAGTTCCTCATTAACGTTGATATCGAGCTTTATATCCTCGTCATCTTCTTCAATAATATCAATCCCAGCTTCAGAGAATTTCGAAATTGCATTTTCGAGCTCATCCACAGACAGCTTCTTACTTGCTGGAATAGATTTATTTAGCTCGTCATATGTAACAAACCCTTTCTTTTTACCTGTAGACACTAGGCTATCAAGGTCTTTACCCTTCTCTTCCTTAGTGATATTTTCCTTCTTTTCTTTTTGCATAGGTTCTCAAATTCAGGTTAATTTATAAATTTCTCGCTTAGTTGAATCAATTCCTTAGAAATCTTTTGGATCTCCTTCAAATACGAAAAAGACTTAGACTGAACATCGTCAAATCCACCTTTTGATACCTCAACATATTCTTGTTTTAATAACAACAGATAGTGCTTTTTGCATAGCAATTCAAAAGCAAGCTTTTGATCAATATCCGTTTTATTAAAAAAACTAGTATCTAAAAACAAATTATTAGGGCCAGATAATACTAAATAAGTATTATAAAATCTACTATTTTTTACTTCTTCTTCCAATGTAATATTTCTACATTCAGCACTAATATTGATAAATTCTACGATCCAATCTTTAAAGTCATTTAACTCTTGGTCTACAAGCCTTAGGTCTTCTGCAACACCCAAAACCACTTGAGGAAACTTTACCATAAAAGCACAGATCGCAAACTCTGAGAACTCTATTTCAGAATATTTCTTTGAAACATAAAGTTCACTAGGAATAGACGATTTTTCATATTCCATGGAAGATTTTTTTCTTATAAGATTTGTCCAAATCATATCTTTGAAATAGCGTCTAAAATTCGCCCTAAGTGTACTGTCCTTGACAAGAGAGCTGTAACCATCCAGTGTCTTCTCTAAACTAGCCCTCGATTCAGCCGTTTTAAAATTCTTGCCTTGAAACTCTTTCTTCCAAATCATTTCAGATAAACCAATTCTATCGGTCAGAACTTTTTGGAAAGAAGCTTTTCCACCCGATTTAATTAAATCATCTGGATCAAGCGAAGCAGGCAATTGAATAAATGATACAGATTTATCCGCAGTAATACTCGGCATTACTAGATCTATTATTTTTCCACTAGCTCTTATTCCAGCATTATCACCGTCCAAACAAGCTATAATCTCGTCACTTGTACGCCAAAGTCTCTGTATATGGCTTTGGGTAACAGCCGTCCCAAGACTTGCCACCGCCTGTTTAAAGCCAGCCTGATGCAATGCAATAACATCCATATAGCC
>JANNVO010000131.1:0-2861 GCA_031414475.1 Rickettsiales bacterium | reverse complement strand
ATATGCATGAGATTAAAGATAAGTGTTGTGCGCCAGGTATTTTAGTCCACCTCTGCGCCAGATGAGAAGTCCACTTCATACTAACTTTTTTGCTGCAATTTGTCATCCTCCATTTTAAATTTTGGTATAAAGTTTTTTCGATAAGAATCGCCTTCTAAAACTACACGGTAAGCATTATTAACTATTCTATCTAAAGCAGCATTAGCCATCACCGGATCAAAAAATATTTCTGACCATGTCTCGATTTTTCTATTTGTTGTAATCACCAAACTAGCATTTATATGCACTGCGGCTATCAGATCATATAAGTCAGACGATTGCTCTGCTGATAAAGTTTTTAAACCAAAATCATCCAGAATCAATACATCAAATTTTGTATAGCGCTTAAAAAGAGCATCGTATGTAAAATCAGCTCTGGAGCGATAAAATTCATTCAGCAACTCATTGCTTCGGATAAATTTTACCTTCTTATTACGCAAGCAAGCTAACATTCCAAGTGACTGCGATAAATGAGTCTTGCCTGTGCCAACCGGACCCATAATTATTACATGATTCTTTTCTTTGATGAATTTTGCAGTCATTAGGTCGTTAATTGCATGCCTTATTTTGAGTGAATAGCGCTTTAAATCAAAAGATTCGAACGTCTTTACTTCTTCAAACTTCGCTTGACTAACACGCCTTTGTAGAGATGTTTGATCTCTGCTATCTAATTCATCTTGCAGGAGCATTAAAAGTAGCTCTTCATACGGCATTGAGGCGTCTCTAGCTTGTCTTAGCCTACTTTCTAGACTGTCACCAATACCAGCTAGTTTTAGTTGCTGCACTAAATTATTAAGTTGTAAATTAGGCATAGTTCACCTCCATATCAGAGCTGTATTCCTTAGAATCACGAATATAAGCGCTAGCCTTAATACTTTTAGCTCTTTCATCTGTAGAGTTCGCGGTGACTTGTTGATCTAATTTATTTTTTAGAATATTAGATATGGCCTCGTAAGCATAATTATCATAATTTACTGCTCTCATACACGCTGCTTCTAACCTATCTTTGCCATATTGCTCTGATAATCTTAAAATAGCTTGCGCTTTACGCAAACTAATTCTACCACCTGAATCAAGCACTCTAGTCGTTACTTGATGAGTAGCATTACCTATAGTGCGAGCTGCGTTCAGGCATTTATTAGGATTGTTTTCTAAATAATATAGAGCCGACTTTGGGTAATCTTTTTCGTCGGTAACCCACTGACCACTGCCATAATTTCTTGGATGTGTTTTAACGATTTGATGTTTATAATAGGCGCTAACAGTTTTGAGGCCAATCCGAACACTAATCTCCTCTCCTATATATTTTGTTGGCACAGAATAAAAATTACCTTTCACTATAAAATAATGATCTTTTTGCACCGTGCTTACAGTCCAAATAGCAATATCAAAAACACCAGAAGGTAGAGGTATCAAGAGTTCTTTTTCCTCTAACAAAAATATATCAATTGGCTTGGCTCCAGTTGTAGTGCATACTCTATGCGATATTTCATGTTTGCACCATTTTATTGCTTCATTATTGGCCTCAGTAATAGTTTGATACAATTTACCTGCTATAAGTTGCTCTCTAACTATTCTAATAGAACGCTCTACTTTTCCTTTATGCTCAGGCTTATAAACCTTTGCAGGATCTATAGTAAAACCGTAGAATCTTGATAATTCCGAATAGGTTTCATTTAAAGTTGGATCATAAATATCTGTTTTAATTACTCCAGCTTTTAAATTATCTAGAAGTATGTGAGCAGGAGCTCCTCCAAAGAAATTAAAGGCATTGATATGCAACTGCGCCCAGCTAACCTGATCCTGCGAAAAACAGAACTCAACATAGCGGTAACGACTATGCGACAAAGTCATAACAAAAACATATAGTTTCCTGCTTTTGCCGGTACTATCTTGCATCTTGCCAATATAACCAAAATCCACTTGTCCTTCCTGACCAGCCTCGGTTTTCATATGGATAGTACTTTTAGGCATTTTGGGAAAGAATTTTTTGATGTATCGATTAATACTGCGATTACTGACTTTGACATCTTCTGCTAATAATAAACGTTGGATTTGAGTATGAGTCATACTGCGCTGCCCCAGCCAATTGGCTATTTCTTCATGATACTTGGCAAGAATAGTCATCGCTTGAGACTTTTGGATAGGGTCGGGTTTGTATAATGTTTCCTCAACCTTGATAGCTATTTTGTTTAATTCAGCATCACTAACCAAAACGCTGAAATTCTCTTGTTTTGCTAAATCGATATATTTTCTAATTGTATCTCGGGATAGATCAATTGATCTGGATATTTGTCTTTGACTGTTGCCTTTGGCATGTTGATACAGAATTTCTCTTATTGTTGACATACTATGTTTCCTCATTCAATTTAATTTAACTCTAATTTAATTAACTAATGCGTTAATTAAATTATCACTGTTTTTTTCTTTTGAAAGTGGACTTCTCACCTGGCGCAGAGGTGGACTAGTATGCTTGGCGCAAATTCATTTTTAGTGGACTAAAATACCTGGCGCACAACAGCGTACTTAGAAAATCACAAAATCACCGATTTTACCCCAAAATCTCCCTTTTTGTTCTCCGTTTCTCCGTCACATGCGAACGTCAACCGCGAAGGTACGCATGTCCTCAAACCCTCTATTTACCTGGCCTTTAGAGGATTGAGTTTTTTGCTCATGCATTTTTTAGAGAACGAAAACCGGAGTAGCGATAGAGATTCGAAATTTTGATTTTATAAAATCACTTTACGAAAGGTCAATGAAATACGCCTCCCGCGCCTTACTCCATTGTCAATTTTCCTTGGAGCGATACCATGTTTCCATTT
>JANNVO010000130.1:0-1707 GCA_031414475.1 Rickettsiales bacterium | reverse complement strand
GATTCCTCATCGGCATTCACTTGGGTCGTCATCATGGCGCTCGCAGGAGCCTGCGGTTGGTATATCTTCACTCAATCATTGGTGGAGTCGCGCTGGTTTCCCGGCCACCAAGTTCCTCTTCAGGTGTTGGCCATCTTTATACTCACCATGCTTTCTGCCGGCTTAGGGTTTCACGCCCTACTTGAAGCGAAGGGTGGGAGGACCGTCGCCCTAGCTGTCATCTTTGTCGGCATCGTCCCACTAATGGTCGGAGCCGTTTTCAGCGCCTCAAGAAGTGAGAGTCTTACCGCTGTGGCCGCATGGCTCTTCGGGATTTCCCCGGCGAGTGGCCCGATCTTCGCCTCAGCTACGCTGTTGTCGATCAACGAACTACCCGTCAATCTAGCAAGAGCGGTGCCACGAGCCTTCTATTTCTGGCAGACCGTTTCTGTATTGGTGACCGGGTGGTTGATAGTTCGCCTTCGCACCACGCGCAAGGAGATCGCCAAGAACGCGATTATTCGCAAAAGTTAAGGATTGTCAGCGAGGTCTCGAAGCGTCATTTTCTCGGCGTGGTTCGCTTTCGTCCAAATGTCGCCGCGTTGATCGTCAACTCAGTGGGTAACCTGCTGATTTGTGAGCGGTGGATGATGCCAGGCGCTTGGCAGTTTCCGCAGGGTGGAGTGGACAATGGCGAGACGCTTGAGCAGGCGCTTGCACGTGAAGTGAGGGAAGAAGTGGGACTCGGGCCAAAGCACTACGACGTGATCGAACGTCGCGATGGCTACCGCTACCTTTATCCTCTGCACGCACGAGGGAAGAAACTCCGCAAACATGGTAGCCATGGGCAGGAACAAACCTATTTCCTCTGTCATCTGAAGCCCGACGCGCCGCAGGTGAATGTGAAGCAAAAGCAGCGGGAATTCCGGGCGTATCGGTGGATCTTACCCATCGAGTTCGATCTCGACTGGCTCCCTCCCTTCAAGCGTGACGTCTATCGGGAAGTGATGGGGGACTTTTTCAAAGTGGAGCTGTGAGTCGATCAGGCTCGTAACAAATTCCATGCGGTGACGAGAGCCTTGAGGCCGGCCATTTCGATCGAAGGATCCACTCCGGCCCCCCACAGCAGGCGACCGTCATCGTGTTGCAATTGCACGTAGGATGCCGCGCTGGCATCCGAGCCACCACGGACAGCGTGGGAGCGGTAGTCGGTGACTTTGAAATCCTTAAAGCCAGCACCTTCGAGGGCGTGGACGAAGGCGTTGATCGGCCCATTGCCGAAGCCTTCGATGGCTCTCTTCTCACCGTTGATGAGGATGCTGGCCTGACACTGCACTTGCCCGCGCTCGCCGACTTGATGGATGAGCTCGTAGTCCACGAGGTCTAACGGCAGGGCGATATTGACGAATTCCGCGAAAAATGCTTCGCGGATTTCGTCGGTTGACAATTCGCGGCCGTGTTCGTCGGCGAGATCATAGATGCGTTTTCCGACTTGCGGGTGCATCGACTTCGGCAAATCAAAGCCATGCTCGCGGTCGAGAACATAGGCGACACCGCCCTTTCCGGACTGGGAATTGATGCGAATGATCGCTTCATAGGAGCGCCCGATGTCTTGTGGATCGATGGTGAGGTAAGGGACTCCCCAAGGCGTGTCGGGGTGCAACTCGGTTTCTTTCGCCCGGCGGTCGAGGCCTTTTTTGATGGCATCTTGATGGGAGCCGGAGAAGG
>JANNVO010000129.1:0-14460 GCA_031414475.1 Rickettsiales bacterium | reverse complement strand
TGTTAACTGTTAAATCTGATGATGTAACGGGAAGAATCAAAATTTATGAAAACATTGTAAAAGGTGATCATAATTTTAGTTCTGGATTGCCAGAATCGTTTAATGTAATGATTAAAGAATTTAGATCATTGTGCTTGAACGTACAGTTAGAAGAAGGTTCTTAAGTAGAAACAAAGCGCTTGCCTAGAGTTTAAGCGCTTTGTACTTTAGTTTATGATTTAGCGCTGTAAAAGCGTTTTAAAGGTTTTTAGTTTGGGGAAAAGTCCATTATGTCACAGATCAATTTTTACGGTCAGCTCAATAGTACGCAGCAATTTGATCAAATCAAAATAAATATTGCTAGTCCTGAGCAAGTTCGTTCATGGTCGTATGGTGAAGTTACAAAACCAGAGACAATAAATTACAGAACATTTAAGCCTGAGAAAGAAGGCTTATTTTGTGCAAGAATATTTGGTCCAGTGAAGGATTTCGAATGCTTGTGTGGTAAGTATAAGAGGATGAAATATAGAGGCGTCACTTGTGAAAAATGTGGCGTTGAGGTTACTACCTCTAGAGTAAGGCGTGAGCGTATGGGGCATATTGAATTGGCCGCTCCTGTAGCTCATATTTGGTTCCTAAAATCACTGCCATCTCGGATTAGTACGTTGCTTGATATTACTATGAAAGATCTAGAGAAGATCTTATATTTCGAGAATTACGTAGTAGTCGAACCAGGCATGTCGCCATTACAAAAAGATGACTTATTGTCTGAGGATGCTTATTTAAGAGCTCAAGATGAGTATGGTGAAGATAGCTTTGTTGCTATGATAGGAGCTGAAGTTGTTCAGAAACTATTGGCTGATTTGGATCTAGAAGAATTAAAGAAACAGTTGAAAGCTGATTTATTTGAAACTTCATCAGAAACGAAGAAGAAAAAATTTGTTAAGAGACTAAAACTTGTTGAAGATTTTCTGTCTTCGGGCAATAAGCCTGAATGGATGATCATGAATGTGTTACCTGTGATTCCACCAGAAATCAGGCCCTTAGTGATGCTAGATGGTGGAAGGTTTGCTACTTCGGACTTAAATGAATTGTATAGAAGGGTAATCAATAGAAATAACCGTTTAAGAAGATTGCTTGAGTTGAAGGCGCCGGACATTATCATCCGTAACGAAAAACGTATGCTACAGGAATCTGTTGATGCGTTGTTTGACAATGGTAGACGTGGCAAAGTGGTCAAAAATGCAAATAAAAGGCCATTTAAATCCTTGAGTGATATGCTTAAAGGTAAGCAAGGTCGTTTCCGTCAGAATCTTCTTGGTAAGAGGGTAGACTATTCAGGTCGTTCAGTGATCGTTGTGGGTCCAGAGATGAAATTGCATCAATGTGGATTACCAAAGAAGATGGCGTTGGAATTATTCAAGCCATTCATATATTCCAAGCTAGAGATGTATGGCATTGCTACGACCATTAAAGCGGCAAAGAAAATAGTCGAAGCTGAAAAGATTGAAGTTTGGGATATTCTTGAGGAAGTTATTAGAGAGCACCCGGTGTTACTAAACCGAGCTCCAACGCTTCACCGTTTGGGAATTCAGGCATTTGAACCTTTGCTCATTGAAGGAAAAGCAATCCAGTTACATCCATTAGTGTGCGCGGCTTTTAATGCTGACTTTGATGGTGATACAATGTCAGTGCATATTCCGCTATCTATTGAAGCTCAGCTAGAAGCTAGGGTTCTTATGATGTCAACTAACAACATTTTAAGCCCTGCTAATGGTAAGCCTATTATTTCAGCAGATAAAGATATAGTCCTTGGTTTGTACTATCTAACGCTTGCGTTGGATAAAGAACCTGGCGAGGGAATGGTATTTAGTGATATAAAAGAAATTGAGTTTGCTTTGTTTGAAAAAGCGATGACTTACCATTCAAAGATAAAGTATCGTACCAAAGTTTTGAATTCTGATGGAGAATTTGTAGAAGCTATAGTTGATACTACTCCAGGAAGGGTCATATTGTCTCAGTTATTACCAAAGAGTAATAGCTTAGATTTTAAATTGTTAAATAAAGAAATGACCAAGAAAAATATATCTGGAGCGATTGATTCTGTGTACCGTTATTGTGGTCAGAAAGCTACGGTAATTTTTGCTGATAGGTTAATGGAATTAGGCTTTAAGCATGCTTGTTCGTCTGGGATTTCTTTTGGAATGGACGATATGGTTGTGCCTGCTGCGAAATCTAAGTTTATTGGTGAAACAACAGGTTTGGTAAATGAATTTGAGCAGCAATATCTGGAAGGTTTAATTACTTACGGCGAGAAATTTAACAAGGTTGTTGATGCATGGACTGCCTGTACGGATAAAATAGCATCAAAAATGATGGAAGAAATAGCGGTGCCTTCTGATGATGACAAGTATAGTACTAGTCAGGAAAAACTGAATTCGATTCACATGATGGCGGTTTCGGGTGCAAGGGGTTCTGCAGCGCAGATTAAACAGCTTGCTGGTATGCGTGGGTTGATGACTAAACCATCAGGTGAAATCATTGAAACGCCTATTAAATCTAACTTTAAAGAGGGGCTTACTGTTCGTGAGTATTTTAACTCAACTCACGGAGCTCGTAAGGGATTAGCAGATACGGCTCTTAAGACGGCAAACTCTGGTTACTTAACTAGAAGACTCGTTGACGTTGCGCAGGATTGTATTATTACTGATGATGATTGCGGAACAACTGATGGTATTGAAGTAAAGACAATCATTGAGGGAGGTGAGATTATTATCTCTCTTGCAGATCAAATTCTTGGAAGAACTGTTGCAATTGATACATACCATCCAGTTACAGGAGAGATATTGGTATCATCTAGTCAGCTAATAGATGAAGAAAAGCTTGATAAAATAGAATCTTCTGGATTGGATTTAATCAAAATCAGGTCGGTTCTTACTTGCAAAACTAAAAACGGAATTTGTGCGCATTGTTATGGTCGTGATTTATCTACTGGGTCGCTAGTATCTATGGGTGAAGCGGTTGGAGTTATTGCTGCTCAGTCCATTGGTGAGCCTGGAACTCAGCTTACAATGAGAACGTTCCACATTGGTGGTGCTGCGACAAAAGGTACTGAGGTCTCTTCTGTTGAGGCTTCGTACGAAGCTAAGGTAAAAATCAAAGGTCGTAATTTAGTGATTAACTCTGAAGGTCGTCAGATCGTAATGAGTCGTTCATGTGAGGTGCTTCTTGTTGATGACAAAGGAACTGAGCGTTCAAGATTTAAAGTACCTTATGGCGCAAGATTGATGGTTGATGACGGCTATAAAGTTGAAAAAGGCCAAAAACTTGCTGAGTGGGATCCTTATACTATTCCGATTATTACTGAGAAATCAGGTAAAGTTGTGTTTACTGATATGCTTGAGGGCTTATCAATCAGAACTATAATGGACGATACTACTGGTATTGCAAGCAAGATAGTTATTGAATCTAAGCAATATTCAAAGGGTGCTGATTTACGTCCACGTGTACAGTTGCTTGATGCAAAGGGCAAATCAGTAGAGCTTTCAACTGGATTGGAAGCTAAACATTATTTACCTGTTGGAGCTGTTTTAAGTATTGAAGATGGTGCCGAAGTGGCTGCTGGTGATATTCTGGCTCGTATTCCTCGTGAATCAACGAAAACTCGTGATATTACTGGTGGTTTGCCAAGAGTGGCTGAACTTGTTGAAGCAAGACGTCCAAAAGATCATGCTGTGATTGCTGATGTTGATGGTCGTATTGAATTTGGTAAGGATTATAAATCTAAGAGAAGGGTCATCTTGCATCCTACTGATGGCGCTGAGCCAGTGGAATATATGCTGCCAAAAGGTAAACATGTCGTAGTTAATGAAGGCGATTTTGTTAAACGCGGAGATATGATTATCGATGGAAATCCAGTGCTTCAGGATATTCTGAAAGTTATGGGAGTTGAAGCTCTTGCTCGTTATATGGTATCTGAAATTCAAGCTGTATATAGGCTGCAGGGTGTAAAAATTGATGATAAGCATATTGAAGTTGTGATTCGTCAGATGTTACAAAAAGTTGAGATTACCAACCCAGGCGATACAACGTTCCTTGCTGGTGAACAAGTTGACTTGCGTAGTTTAGATGAGATCAATGAGCGTGTGGTAAAAGAGGGTGGTCAGCCAGCTAGATATGAACCAGTACTGCAAGGTATTACAAAAGCTTCGTTGCAGACAAATTCATTTATTTCTGCTGCTTCATTCCAGGAAACTACAAAAGTTTTAACGGAAGCTGCAGTTGCCGGTAAAATAGATTATCTACAGGGTTTGAAGGAAAACGTTATTGTGGGTAGATTGATACCTTCTGGTACAGGGTTTTATATGGGAATGGCAAAAAAATTAGCAGCGGAGAGAGACAGAATTATCGCTGAGAAATAATAGGTCATATAATTCTGTTACTTGAGCGTCCTCACTTATTAAACATAGGTTGTGGGCGCTAAACGCTTAAATTTTATAGTCCCATAATTAAAATCCCCAGGCTTCAGCTAGGAAATACTTCAGTCATTGAAATCAACCTACCGGCTTCAGCCGGTGGCAATGGAGATTCATTCTTGAATCTCCAAGAAGAATCAAAAATGGTCATAGTCATAGTGTTTAATAAGAAAACGTTTAGAATTATTAAAATTTTTTAGTAAAATAATTCAATAAAGAGTTAAATTAAATTGACAATATAGCTAATATTATATATATCTGCAGTTAATTAATTAACTGTTTAGAGAGATTTATTATGGCGAAAACTAGTGACGAAGGATTAAAAATTACTGTACAGGACATTACTGCGAGATCTGTAACCTTACATAATGGAATTTGCTATGATGATAGTACTTTGCATTATAATAAAGACAACATAACGTACAAAGCACATTTTTCAAGCTTTTCAGATATGAGCTTCCTTTATGCAGCAGGTCAAGGGATAAAATTAGTTTATACGAAAAAAGAAAATAACATCTTTAAATATGATATTTATCAAGGTGAAAAAGTAATTGCCCAGCTTACGATCGAACCTATACAAGACCTTGAATTATATAATAAGGTAGAAGAGTATATCTCAAGGGAGGAAAAATTAGAGTTAAAGACAAAGTTACAGGATGAGTTAATAGGTCAATATCAACAACACCCTGACAAAAAAACTTTGAGTTATAAAGAGAAAATCGATTATACAACCCTTCTTGCTAAAAAAATCACCTATAAACACAATAATCTGGTGTTAACCACTCAGCAAGAGCGTGATGAAGGGGAAGAAAAAGGCAATAGTCCTGATTTAAAAAGTAAAACTAAGGTGGATTTTAAAGATGGTAAGGTTTATTTCTCTGAAACAGGTGCTATTGCTTGTACAAATAATGAAAATTACATCTATGTTGTGGATAAAAACTGTAATCTATATATCCGTGATAGATATGAAGGTAAACATTCCTATTTTCTTAAAGGCAAAGAAGGGAGTGCTATATATGGTCATGGTAGACCGACAGCCGCTGCGGGGCATATAAACATTAACGAAGAGGGAAAAATTTCTTCCATAGATTATGATAGTGGGCACTATAAATCGGAGTTGAATCAGCTATTACTTGTAGCTAAAGAATTCAAGAAGCTTGATCTTCTCAGCGAAGATTGTATTATAACCCGCTCTATTTTGTACCCACATGGTATTTATACGCCCAAAGATTTAGACGGAATCGACTCCTTAGAAATACTTGGTCAGTATGTGGATATTAATGATATGGAAATTAACTAAAATCACTCAGAATAAGGGTAAGAGATTTGTCTCTTACCCGGCACGGTCAAATTAATATTGTCATAAGATAAAGTGCGTTGAACTAAATAGGAATCTTATTTATGACTTGGTAGTCTGCGACTCATTCAACCTTATTTTGCCTCACAAAATAGTCATTTTTAAATTGAAAGCTTGTTTTACTATTAAACTATTAATATGTTGTGCTATTCTCTTTAAATATCAAGTTTTGAAACTAATAAGTACAAACGATTTTTCATGGAACTTGCGCCTTCACCTGTAAACAACAGCTTAAGGACGCTCGTCACTCAAATCTCATTTGTTCTTTTTAATTTGAGAATTTGTGATAATACAGAGAATAGCTTAGCAATAGAGTATGAAAATAATCAGAAATTTACTACTGGTTCTATTATCGATAATATCATTATCAGTCAAAGCAGAGATTTATTCTGCAGAGACAGTAGAAGAGATAAACAATAGCTTAATGGAGTTTCTAGAGAAACGTAATCCTGAAAAAACTTTGGTAGTGTTGCCTCTGGAGGATTTTTTTGCCCAGCCAACTCATCCTGCTTTTGAGGCTACTAAGGAGGAAGAGTTTCGAGTTTTAATTGCGCGTGTTTCGAGCAAAGTTAAGTTATCTCGAAGACAATATTTAGGGGGATTAATTCTGACACAATACGAGCAGCGATTCAGTGATCCAATGATTCCAGAATTTGTCAAAAATCTACAAAAAAAGAATGTACCGATTCTTGTTGTCACAAGAAATTTCTCTGGCAGTTTAAATAAAATACCATATCTAGAAGTATGGACCTGGAAATATTTATTTGACAAAGGGGTGGATCTTTCAAAAAGCCCAATTGGCTCAAAGCAGATAATGTTTAATAAAAAATATAAGAAAATTGGCGGAACATATCCTACTTTTTATAAAGGGTTGTTATCATGCAACTCTGCAGATGGAGAAAATGCTCCTCAAAGTATCATTGCCTACCTGTTGTCACAAGAATTAAAATGGTTACCCGATGTGATCTACGTGGTTGATAAAAATAAGAATTATATTCAATCCTTAGAACAACAATTTAAATCAATACGTTCTGATATACAAGTTGAAGGCTTTGTTTATTCTCAGGTAGTTAAAAGCGATATTCAAATAAGTTCAAGTGAGTTTTTAAAGTTTTGGGAAGGTTTGGTTGTAAAACTCAATGCCATAACCAGAAAGGAGTCAAGTGGGACAAAAGAGGATCCGTATGAGCAATAAAATATTGTTGGCTATAATCTTAATATTGAGTAGCAGTATTGCTAATGCACAATTTACAGCCACTTACTCAGTGAATTCGCCCACCATTAAGAAAATTGAAGAATGGGTTGATAAAGATACTTTAGTATTTATTGAAATTGACGACACTTTGATGATGCCAAAATCTCTTATGTTTTCCTTTGACTCTAATCCTTATAGAGTATTCATAGATAATATGATTTCTTTGGGTAAGCGCATGCCTGCTTATAATTCTGCTGTGGCCACATGGTACCAGCAAAGAAAGGTGAAGTTGGTAGAAGACGGATGGGTCGATTTTATAAATAGGCTCAAAAGCAGAGGGATTACAGTCTATGGTTTGTGTTCAATGCCAATACATCTGCTTAATATTGAAGAAAAGCGTTATATTGAAGCAAAAGATTTAGGTGTTACTTTTTCTAACTCAGTAAATAACCAACAAGATTTGGTGATTGAGAAAAAAGAAGCCTGGTTCTCGAGGTTCCATAAGGGGATAATCTTTACTGGGCCTTACGCTAAGTCGCACACATTGCTAGAGTTTCTCCGCGCTACTAATAATGTTCCCTCAAAAATGCTTATAATATCCAGTATTAAACATGAAGTTAAAGCTATTGATAGTGCCTTAAGGATTTTTAATATGGATTATCGCAGCGTTCACTATCTTGGGTCCAGAGAAGTTCGCGGCAGGCCAGATAGTGATTTAGTAGACTTGCAACAGAAAGAATTGATTCAGAATGGCAAGTGGCTCGAGGACGATGCAGCAAAGCTGTTGCTTGAATCTTTGAAGCAAGAACAAAAATAGTATGATAAAGAATTACTTGCGCAAATTCTTTGCGGCTTCTTTTTACCCAACTAATTCCGATGATTGGTATAAAAGTAAGGGGTATGATGGCCAAGATTCGCTGGAACAATTTTCACAATTTTTATCCAGTCAAGATCAAGAGGGGGCAGTATTTTACGATGAATTTAAGTCTCTTAATTTAAAACGGCAGTTCATTCAATCTGGTGAATATAAGCTAGATTCAGTACTGTTAATACCTCAAGATTTGACTAGTTCAGAAGGGAATGGTAAGGATTTATATTTTGTATTTTTCCAAGGAAGGGGCGAGTTTTACGAGAGTCGTTTTCGTGATATGGCCATCCAAGCGAGAGAGACAGGTGCTTCTGTTCTGGGTTTTAATCCTAAGGGGTTTCGAAGCAGCACCGGTAAGACAGAGAAAATTTTTGATATAGTTGATGATGGCATAGCGGTAATAAAATATTTGCTCGATCAAGTGGATCTAAAACCTTGGCAGATAGTTTTGCAAGGAAATTCACTTGGCGCCGGTGTGCAAGAAATGGTTACCGAGCATTTTCGGAAGTTATATGGCTTCAGCTTCAGGCAGATAAATAGTAATTCGTTTAAAACATTAGCGGCAGTTTTGGCACATCATTATCAAGTTCCATTTCTTGAAAGCATAATAAGATTAGTTTTGCTATATGCTCAGTGGGAAATTATTCCAGGCAAAGATTTTTATAAAACCGGCCCGTATCGTTGCCATTT
Source organism: Rickettsiales bacterium (assembly GCA_031414475.1). Lineage (GTDB taxonomy): Bacteria > Pseudomonadota > Alphaproteobacteria > Rickettsiales > Rickettsiaceae > Megaera_A. The sequence continues at coordinate 5,896 of JANNVO010000129.1, read as the reverse complement.
GCGAAGACATAATGATCGCACCATTCTAGTGGGGGCGGAGTATCATGTCGAAATTGATATCGAAAGGGATAATGCCGAGTGCCCAGCGGGCTATAGGGAGACCAATAGGTGGTTATATGAAAATTGTCAATTGGTATATAGTGGCAATAGTGAAACAGACCCACATTTTCTAAGTCTCCATTATTTTGATCTTCCAGGTGAAGAAGGGAAAAGCAAACATTCTGTCTACAGATTTATTAATCGCTATCTTGAAGAGTCAGCAAAGTATATAGAATACTAATGTCATTCCATGGCCGCGATTTGTCTCACGCAATACGTGTCATCCTGAGCTTGACTCAGGATCTCAGGCAACCCAGTACGGTCATCCCGGGCTTAGGCCTAGGATCCCAGGCAACGGAAGAAGATCCTGAATCAAGTCCGGTATGACGCGTTTCGTTCCGTATGACAGTGTTTTGTTCCGCATGACAGTTTTTGTACAGGATGACGGTTGTTCATTCGGCACGACAGCTATATGCCCAAATCACACCAATAATTAACCTGTGTGATATAAATGCACGGCTTATGAAAAACTGGCCAGGTGACCGACATTATACTTGCCACCAATGTTCCTGCATGCATATAATTGCTTCGTAATTGATTATTTTGTCGTTCCTGAAGTCGGGAGTGGTCTTAAGTATTCAGGGATTTTTTCTTTTGAGTGCGCGAGGTTAAATGATGATCAAAGCGAAATGTTTCGGGAAGAAGATCCAGGATGACGCTGTATTAGTCATCCTGAGCTTGACTCAGGATCTCAGGAAGCAGAACGAGATGCTGAATCAAGCTCAGCATGACGGCTGTTTGTCCAGGGTCTACTGTCTCGAAGAATTATTATTAACCATAAATAATAGGTATAAAAACTTATGGATAAAAAATCTAAATTTAAAAAATTTCTAACGACAGCATCTGCTCTTGCAGTAATTGCTGGTGGCGCAAGTAGTGCAATGGGTGCTCTAGTTACCGACGATACTGTTGGAGATGTTGTGCTTGGTAATGGAGCCAATAACGTTAACGTTGCTGGCGGTGCTGCGGCATTTAATAATGGAGATAATTTCTTCTTTACTACGGCAAATTTGCAATTAACGAATAATGGGGCTATAACAATAGGCTCTATTGATCTTAATAATTTAGCTCCAAATGCTGGTGGTTATACAGTTGCTGCTGCAACTACTGTTGGTCCGATTATTGATTCTGTTGGTAATAATAAAATAAAAATTGTTATAAACGATGCTGTAAACTTAACGTTAGGAAATAACGCTGGTAAAACAGCATTAAATGCCGCAGTTGCGGCTGGTACATTCACTGGTGTTGGTAACATAGTGATTGGTTCTGGTGCTGATACTGCGATATTAACGATTGATACAGGAACAGCTCTTGCTCCTGTAGTTCTCGCCGGAACAATTAATGGTGGCGGTGCTAACCACGGAACAATTGCAATAAACGGTAATAAAGCTGTTACATTTACTGGTATCATTGGTGGTGGTCAGCCACTTAAACTTATTACTTTAGCAGCGGGTTCGATTGCAAATATTAATGCTGCCGCAACTGTTGGTACTGATGGTGCGGTGTTAACTGGTGCTACTGCGCAATTAAATATTGGTGACGCTGTAGTATTTACTGGTAAAGTAACTGGTGCTGCTCCAAACAACGGTATCTTGAACTTTGCTGGTGCTGGTGAAGTGACTCTTCAAGCTGGTAATGGTAATGCTCTGAAAGAAATTAGAGCTAGTGGTGCTGGTATAGTAGCCTTAAGTCATGCTGGTGCTGTTGCGCAAGCTGAAACATTGACTATCGCAAACGCTGGAACTACTGACGTTCAGCTTGCTGGTGGTTTTACTGGTGCAGTTAAATATACTGCTAATGGTACAGTGACCCTTGATGCTGGCAAAACAATTACAGGTGCGATAACAACCACATCTAATACTGATGCTATAGGTACCAATGGTGGTATATTAATAGCTAAAGCTGCTGGTGCTGTAGTAGGAGCTATCGGTACTGCTGCTAATAGATTGGATACAGTTCAAGTAACTGGTGCTGGTATATTAGATGTTGATGCTAATGCTCATTACGCTAGACAATTTTTACTAAAAAATGCTGGTGCAATAATTAGAGTTGATGCTAATGGTAAATTAACTGGTAATGTTGTAGCAAATGCTAACCTTGATGGTCAGATTGTTTTCAAGGGAGCTGGTGAAATCGTTGGTACAATAGGTAATCCTGCGGGTAACGCTATTGCTAAAGTCGAAGCAAATGGTGCTGGTATTGTAAAAATTGGTGCTGGTGCTCATAAAATTATTACACTTGATTTAAAGAATGCTGGTTCAATATTTGAATTTGCTAATGGTGCAGAGATAACTGGTAAAATACAGAACACACAAGGTGGTGCCAATGGTGTGGTGAATTTTACAGGTAGTGGTAAAATTACTGGAACTACAGGTGCTGCAGGTCTTGCTGCGTTAGCAACTGTTAACTTAAATGGCGATGCTAATTCAGTAGTACAATTTGGTGATAAAATCACAGCCGCCAATATTAATACTGTTAATGGTGGCACACTAGAATTAAACGGTGCGGCTGCTGGTAATGACATAGTAGGTGCATTAAATCTTACTGCGAATGGTGGTAGATTGTTAATTACTGGTGATGAAGCTCACAACCTAAAAGCAATTACAACAGTTGGTAATAAAGGTACTGTTACAATTACTAACGCAGTTGGTGCTGCCGGTGCTAGACTTATAAAATTTGAAGGTCAAATTGGTGATAGAGCTAATGCAAACTCATTAAAATTGTTCCAACTTGATTCTGGTGCAAATGGTGTGAACGGTGTTACAGCTCAGTTCATTACTGCTGCAGCTGATTCACAAATCACAGCCATTGAAATTGGTGCTGGTGGTGGTGTCCTAGAATTTGCACAGGCGGGTGGTGGTGCTACTTATAAAATTGGTGGCATTACAGCTATCAATAACAAAGGTATCCTCAAAATAACTACAGGTACTACTTTTCAATCTGCAGCTAATAATGCAGCCGTGACTTTTGGTACTAATGATGCAAAGTTACATAAGGTTTTAATTGAAGATAACCAAACTTTAACAGTTGATGATGGTATTAGTATTTATGCAACTACTGTCCATGGAGCAACCAATGCAACCGGACAAGTACTTACATTTATAGGTAATTCTACATTCTCTGCTGCTGGTGTTAATGCTAATAGAATTGTTACAATTAATGTTAATGGTGGTGCAGGTAAGGTAGTAAAATTACTTGATGTAACAGACATTAGTGGTAATGCTACTGTTGCTGCTAATGGTACTCTAGAAATTGCAAATAGTTTCACTGCTGGTAACTTAAGAGGTGCTGGTGGTGGTAATGGTACAGTTAGGTTTACTAATGGTGCTGCTATGAATGTTACGGGTACGGTAGGAGCTGGTGCTTCACTAGCTGAAATCGAGTTTAAAGGCGGTGATGTTAATTTTGCTAATGCGGTAACTCACGCTGCTGGTAAAGGCTTTACATTCACTAGTGATACTGCAACGACTGTAACATTTACAGATGTTGCTACTAATGTTGGTGATAACAACTTCGTAAATAACAGCGCAAATGGTATTAAGCATACTGTGGTCCTTAAGAATGCTCTTACTACCTTCAATGCTGTTCAGCTGGCTGCTGATGCTGCCAAGCAGATTAATTTCCAACTAGGGAATGGTGTTGACGCTAAAATAACCGGTGCAACAGTTGCACTTGGTGCAAACTTTACTACTGATACAGCTACCAAAGGTCAGTTAGAACTTAATGCAGCTAATGTTGTAATAAATTCTGCTGGTGCATTTGGTAAGAACTTAGCAAAAGTACAATTTACTCTAGATGGTGGTATTACGAATGGTCTTTTTGCTGAACAAGTAATTGTTGCTGCAGCAAAGACTGCGACATTGGGTGGAAGAATATTGTCAGGTAACTTTAGCCTTGCTGCCGATAATTCAAAAGTTATTCTATCAAACGGAGCAATCGTCGATGCAGCTATTACAGCGACAGTACCTAGCAAAGGTTTGGTTGAATTTGCAGGTGGTGCAACTTTGAATGAAGATATTGGTACTGGCAATAAAGTAGCTTCAGTAACGTTTGCTGATGATGCAAAAGCGGTTACTGATGTGACAAGATTCGTTGCGAACTTAAATGCTGATAATATTTCTGCTGATGCTATTGCTCTGAGAACAGGCACAATCAAACTTAGTAAAAATATTACTTTAAATGGTGCAACTACGGTAGCTAGCACGCCATTCGCTCTTGGTGACAAGAAGTTGACTGTTGCTGCTGGAAATACTCTAGCTTTCAGCGGTAATAACAATATCGCGTTTGATGTTACAGCTAACGGTGATGCTGTAACTGGTGGTCAAATTGTCAGCTTAGGTGTTCTTGAGTATGCAGCTGGAACAGAGATTACTGTAAAACCTAATGATGCAAACAATGCAAGACCAACAGCTGGTAATACACGTAAATTTACTTTGATTTCAAGTGCAGCAGTTGTTGCTGCTGGAAAAACTTTGGATATAACTAAAGTTACAGTGGATGATTCACTTAACGTGTTTACTAAGTGGACACCAAGTCTAGATGCTAATGGTGGAATACTACTTGTACAAAAAGATAATGCTGAGCAGGTTCTTTTGGATCTACTCGGGTCGACTGCAGACGAAGCTGACAAGGCTAATATTAAGTCTTTATCTAATGCTGCTCAAGGTACTGATGCTGCAAAAATTATGGATCTAATTCAGTCATTGAAAGATAGTTCTAATAAGTTGGTGCAAGCTAAAGTTGACGAAACTTTAGATCGCTTACCTCCTGTATCAACTGTTAGTGATGCTGTAGAAAGCACAGCTGGAGCAGTTAGCATGGGTCTGTCACAACGTATGACTAACCTAGCTGGAAGTCAAGGTACACCAGTTCAATCTAGAACTGTTGCATCTAGTGACGCTGCAATGAGCGGTATTGCTGCTGGTGATGATCACGCAAGATTCGGTGCATGGGTAAGTCCATTCTTTGGCAAAACTACGCAGAAAGAAAGAAAAGGTGCTGCTGGTTATAAGAGTGATTCATATGGCGCAAGCTTCGGTTTTGATACCAGAGCTAACGACGATATGATCATCGGTGGTGCAGTTACTGTTGCTAATAACGAAATGAAGCACAAAAACTTCAAATCTGGTGATAAAACTAAAATCAGTTCGATGATGTTCTCCATATATGGAATGCAACAAATTACTGATAGTTGGTTTGCTCATGGAGTTGCTACATTCGGTTCAAACGATGTAAAAAATTCTGAAAAAAGAGTTTCAGGTCTTACAACGTATGATGCTGTTACAGGTAAGTACACTTCTATGTCATTCAACGGTGAAGCAATGTTCGGTTATAACTTTTTAACAGAGCAAGTAACATTTACACCGATGGCTGGTCTTAGATACAGCAGAGTTAATGATGGTGGGTATAAGGAATCTGGATCAACAACAGGTCAGAACTTAGATGTTAATACTAAAGCATCTAACAAGCTTGAAATTGTTGCTGGTGCAAGAGTTGCTGGTGGTACATTCGACATGAATGGTATGACTGTAACTCCTGAAATCCATGGATTTGTTAACCATGATCTAATTGGCAAAAATCCAAAACAAACTTTGGGTCTTGCTGGTACAAACGGTTTAGCTGTTAAGTCAAACAAACCTGTTAAAACTACATTTAATGTTGGACTTGGCGTAAACGTTGCGTATAACATGATGGAGTATGGTGCTGGTTATGATGCTGAGATTGCTACTAAACGTCTTGGACATCAAGGGACTCTGAAGCTTCGTGTGAACTTCTAATTCTAAAATGTGGCTAGGGG
>JANNVO010000128.1:0-11892 GCA_031414475.1 Rickettsiales bacterium | reverse complement strand
TAATAATCGCTTGAACAAAGGATACAGCAGAGTCGTTAACTTTTATCAAAGTGATGCTAACCTAATTCGTAAGAAATATAAGCATGTTCTTCCACCTATAGAGATGACAGAGCAGTATGAAGAGCTTTACCCAGGTACGTTTGAGAAGTTATTGGATATGGCTCAGCGTGAGCAAAACCACAGACACTCCATGGATCTTTTAGAGATAGAAAGGCATGCCAGGGCTACAAAGATGGGCAGAATGTTTGCATTAATTTTTGTTGCAATCGTGGCGGTTGGATCGGTCGTGCTAGCTGCATTAGGAGGGGTATTAACTGCAACGTTATTTGCTCTGTTTGCTTTTTCTTGTATCACAATTGTTTCTTACCTTTATTCTAGAACGTATATTAAAAAAGAGCCAAATAAAGTTAGATATAATAACAGACCTAACAACCCTAGGCACAGAACGGCTTAGGGGTTAGCCTCCACTAATGGACACCATCTTACCTTACAATCTTCTACCCTTATGATCTAGGTTCTTAATTACCCGGCATGTGACTCTGGACTCTGAATGGGTAGTCCTTGATGTGCTTCGTATGCTTTTGGTCAGCAGTCTTTGCAACTAAAGAAAGATACCTGGTCAAGCCCGGCATGACAGCGTAATATATTTGTATAACAGTGATTCTTAGAGCATAAACCCGTCATCGTTATAAATATCTGCAAAACTTACGTCAAGCATTATTTAAACCCTAGGTTGTTAATATACAACTGATTATAAAAGAAAAAAGTACAAAGATTACAAACGGCGGTAGCAGTCTACCAGGGTAATAAATGCTGTCGTCAAGTCAGCCTATTATTCCAGAGTGTAAAAACTGACTCTTAGTTAACTTTTGATGATTCGCAAGCTGAGATTATAAAAATCAGACTTCACTTCAAAATAAAAATCCATAATTTATTTATCGTTTTAACGGTTAACAAACAGCAACCAAGCTGTTGCAACACCTAAATGTAAATTCATTAATTTTATATAATAAAGGGCGATAACCTATTGATATTAGCTATTTTTAAAAAAAATAACATTTTGTTGAACTATTTACTTAGGCACTTGAGAAAAAATTACTATATTAATCCCTAGGTTGTTTTTTAGTGATACTCACTATAGCAAAATAGTATAAATTTTAAGAGGAGGTTGAATAATGAATAAGTATGGCGTAATAAAATTCCAATCACCATTTGAAAGAATGAAGGACTATAATTTTAGGCCGGAAGTAAGGTTATATAAATCAGTAATACTGCAGGCGATCATAGATGCTTCTAATATATCAGATGATTCTTACGCAAGAAAAATTGAGTTAGATGCTAAGAGTTGGCTCTTTGGTAAATCTAAAGATTTTCAGGAAGCTTGTTTTAGAGCTGAGATTGAACCGTATTACGTTATTAGAACAGCTAAAAAGATCATTAGGTTAAATGTAAATAATCAATCTAATGAATTAAGGGTAGCCTGATAACAATTTTTAAGATAAATCACTAGTTTAATAATCACATAGCTTATTAAACAGTGAAGTAAGTTTTATTTCTATCCTTGAATTTTTATTAGATATATACTAACTAAAGTAAGTATAAGTCATTACATAATATAATTATAATTATATATAACTGGAGATAAATTATGCACATACAAGTATCAGGACAACACATTTCTATTGGAAATTCAATTCAGGAATATGTAATTGAAAGAATAACCAACGTAGTAAAAAAATACTTTGCAGAAGCTCAGAGTGGGCATGTGCATTTTTCTAAGCAAGGACGTGAGTTTGGTTGCGATATAGTGGTTAATGAAGGTACAGGAAGGCACATGATAATGAAGAGTAATTGCTCTTCTGATGAAATATACAACTCGTTCGACATTGCGCTCAGTAAGCTTGAAAAGCAGCTTAGGCGTTATAAGTCGAAATTAAATAGTCATAGTGATCGTGTAAAAGTTTCTGAAATAACTTCCGAAGCAGTAAAATATATAATTTCCCATGATCATTTAGACGAGGGTGAATTTAATGTAGACAACCCAGCGATAATTGCTGAAAAACCAGCCAAGATTTTATCTCTTTCTGTAGGGGAGGCGGTTATGAAAATGGATCTAGAAAATCTGCCAGCTTTGTTGTTTGAGAATATAAAAACTAAAAGAGTTAATGTCGTTTATTACAGAAAAGATGGCAATATTTCTTGGGTGGATACAAAATAGTGATTTTTTAGATAAGCACAAAGTGTGCTATCACTGGTTCAAAAACCGTCAGGCGAGAGCCTATGGAATCTCGCAATGGCGATTTTGAACCTGGGGCGTTATAGCTGAAAATGTAGCAGATGCTAAAAATCACTATGCTCCTGTATCCATAAATCAAAAGCAGCTCCCATACATACAGAGGATTGCGGCGTAATGTTGTTTATTTCATTGTTTATGGAACTAACCCAGTTGCCTGTTTCTGTATCAAGTGTTAGTTTAAGATTATTTTCTTCAAACCTAAGGAGTGCAACACCTTCATAGTCTATTCTAAACGCTGATTGTACCCCCTATAATCGCTGCAAAGCTCATTGTCAGGCAATTGACTTAATTCGCTCATTCTCTTTAATTGCTCTGGAGTATCCTCTTCCATTTCTCTCAGTTTTAAAAGTTCTTTTTGTGAATCGCTTTCAAAAATATTATTTTCTGTAAGATATTTATGTAACTGACAAAAATACCCAAGCGTTACATTTCCAAAGTCTTTATATTCTAAAGGCTTTGGTTTAAAATTTTCATCAAATTTTCCTAGATTAAGTTTGAATTTTGATAAACTCCCAGGGTAGTAATAATTATCTTCCTGGTTTTGGATCAACCCTTCAATCGTATTATTTTCATAATGTTTCATTATTAATGAGAACATATTATCTGTGCATGTTAAATGAGCAGAATCTCCACCATTAAGCTTTACCTTATTTATGGTTATATTTAATTGCTCCTCTGAAACTATCTTATTTTCCAAAAAATTATCAATAAAATTTGAAAATTTAAATGTTTCTTGATTAGAATTAGAAAAATATTTTTTTGCTAAATCATTCATGCTAAGTGTTTCTGATGAGTCTGTATATCTAATGCCAATTATAGGAGTATTATTTGTCAGCTTTTGAGAAAAAAGATAAGCTTCCAGCAAATGTTCAATTTTCCAGACCCATATTGTCCATATCGCAACCAGTCAGCGCGAAAAGTTTTGCTTTTGTTTTCATGATTAATCTACAATTGTTAATGTTAAATTTAGGTTAATACAACATTTTAATTAACTATTGTCAATAATTTATCAATGCCAAAAATTGATGAAGAAAATGATTTGGTCTCAATGCTCCTGTGATTAGGCTCTTATATTGCGCTTAGGATCGTTATTTTTAGAGGGCACCGTCAAGGTGATAAAATAATACTATAGTAAAAGCAGTTGAATTCTACTACGCCAATTTCGCAAGATTCGGCTGTGCTCACGTAGCAACCTAAGCTGCGCAGCCTCACTTTAAAATTAACGTATTACAATTCAACTGCTTTTACTATATCTTCTTGTAATTTTGTATAAATAGAGAATAAATCAAAGCAACCTGGATTTTGTTTATAACTAACTTCAGCTTTTTGCAGAGCATCTATGTACTTCAGTGCATCAGCTGAACTATATATACGTACCACTTGCTTAAAGTCATCAACATATTTGAAGAAAATAGGGGGGGCGAGGGATTTGATTGCTTTATCTATAGTTTCGCCATCTTCAAGTCTTGATGCTACAGAATAAACATTAAAAAAGTATCTGAGTAATGCCCTAATCATCAGCACTTCATTTATGCTTTGTTGTTTTAGTTTATCAATTTCTTTCAACAATTTTAACGGTTCTTTTTTACTGAAATAAACGCACATATCATCGCCGCTTGCTAGGAGATCTTGGCTAAGTGAAAGTAATATGTCTCCTTTAGTAATAGTTGTTTTGTCATGTGTATAATAAAAAAGCTTTTCTAGCTCTGATTTTATTATTTGGTGATCACCTTTTAAATGCGACTTGAGGTAGAATAGAGCTTCTTCATCAATTTGTTTATGTCTATTTCTGCATTGTTCAAGAATGATTTTTGATATAGTTTGCTCGTTATCAAAGTAACACGCTAAGATTGCTAAGTGCTGTTGCTCTTCAAAGAATTTACGTATACCATTCGCTGGTAGTGAATCTTGCGCAATGAAGCACACAAAGTGGTAAAAGTCGCTTTTAGACAAAAGATCTTTCATTTCTTTGGTAATAGTATTAGAGATATCAGTAATTTTAATAATTTCCCTTTTAGCAAAGAAATTTCTGCTGTTTGCAATCATGGATAACCTGTCAGCTGACAGATCCTTTGCATAGTAGTTGGAGGAATTTAATGACAGCTTCTTTTCTATCAGATTTAAAGAAGAAGAAATAAACCCTTGATTTGGCCCATGGATTACCAGCGCTTTAATTTCTCCACTTTCAATTTTGTGAATTAATTGTCCTAGTCCATTTGTAAAGAATTTCATTTCTGGCTATTTTCAATATAAAGAATAATTCTATTTCTAACTTCTTCAGCTGAGATTATTGCTAAATTCGTAAGAGTTTGCTGATTTTTATTTAAGTTCTCGTATGTAGAAAAGCTTGTATTATAAGAGGATAATCTTGTAAACTTTCCCGACGTAATCGTTTTGTCAGTCATCTTTTCTCTAAGTATATAGGAAACTTTTAATGTAATTATCTCTCTAAGTACATCAGAATTTCTCTGTATTATACTGAAATCTTGAGAAAATTGTAATTTGCTTTCTAGGATATATTCTGTATGTAAAGGAGGAGGAATGATATTTTTAAGTTGATTATAAAACTCGGCTCCTTCTATTGTGCATGGTGGTGCTAGTTCTATTTTTTGTAGAAGTTCATAAGTCTTATTGTCTGTTGTTTTATAAACAGGCTTGAAGCCACAAGCGCTTAAAACAAATAGTGTGGCCATCATCAAGATAATACGTATCCGTTTTGCACCCTGGCGCAAAACGCAAAAAGCCATCCCGAACTTGTTTGGTTTAAGCACTAATGTCATTCCCGCGAAAGCGGGAATCCAGGTTTTTAGTTGTTTTATCCTGGATTCCCGCTTTCGCGGGAATGACAAAAAACACCGCCATGACGGTTTTGAATCAGGGGCGTGAACGGTTACGATAATACCAAACTTATTTTTAGACAACTCGCTCCATTCCATAAATTTGAAAGGCCATTTTTAACTTACAATTTTCTCAATCAAACCTTTAATTACAGAACTAGCGCCCGCATTATCAGCTTCTGGCTCCGAGGCCGTACTACCGCTATTTGAATTTTGTGTAGTTGGCTTTTTTGCAATTCTTTTTCTATTGCGATTCTGTCTACGTTTTTTTGCTACCGGTTTTTCTTGAGAATCAATTTGATCCTTTTGTTCTTCAGCTGGTATTTCAATAGGTCCTGATAGTTCGTCAGTTTTAGGATTAGAAGAGCTAGGAGCTCTATCTATCCTATGTCTTGGCTTGCTTGGTGCATGCTTGGTGCTCTCGGAAAATTCATTGTAAATTTCTGAGGTATCTTGCAAAACCGGTGAGTCATCGGAGTCTACGGTTTTATATTTATCTGAAAGTCTTATCTTTTCTATAGAGTAACTATCGGATGTCGCCTCTTTGTCGATGCAGAAATTTAGTTTGATGTTATATTTATTTTCAACAAAAGCGATTTCAGTACGTTTATTATTTAGCAAATAAATTATAGAAGAGGCAATACCAAAGACATTTACTATGTCGTAAGAACTATTGAAAATTTCATTTTCGATAGTTCGGAGTATTAGCATCGCATTTGACTCATCAGCTCTTACTACGCCTTTTCCGCTGCAATGAGGGCATATATTAGAATTCATCTCTAAAAAGGATGGGCGCAGTCGCTGTCTTGACATTTCGAGTAGCCCAAACGAGCTAATATGAGATGTTTGGATCCTAGCTTTATCTTTACTAAAATACTCCCAAAGTGATCTTTCTAATATTTTCTTATTTTTATTTTCATTTAAGTCGATGAAATCGATTATTAATAAACCTGACAGGTCTCTAAGCCTTGCTTGTCTAGAAATCTCCTTTGCAGCTTCAAGGTTAGTCTTTAAAGCCATTTCTTCTATATTACGTTCGCTAGTTGCTTTACCAGAGTTAACATCAATTGAAATCAGAGCTTCCGTTGGGTTTATTACTATGTAACCACCTGATGGCAAGTAAACAATTGGCTGATAGAGTTTTATTAATTGATCTTCTATCCCAAACTTTGTAAATATAGGAGTTTTACTTTTGTATTCTTTTACGCTTTTTACTTCATGAGGTAGAATGTCATTCATAAATTTTATGCATGAAGTGTAGGCCTGTTTTCCTTGAACAACAATTTCTTTTACATTGCGATCAAACATATCACGGATAGTTTTTAGAATGATTCCATCCTCTTGATGAATAAAGCAAGGAGCTTGTGATTGTAAAGTTGTTTCCCTGATTTTATTCCATAGTTTTGCTAGATAATCGTAATCTTTCTTTATTTCCAAGGTTGTATGACCTGCACCAGCGGTTCTAGCAATCACACTGAAAGACTTGTTTTCTGTTTTTGAGACCAAATCATTAATGATTTTTTTTAATCTTTTTCGTTCTTCAGCGTTAGAAATTTTTCTTGAGATACCATTCTGTGATGGTTTGTTTGGCATTAAAACACAGTATTTACCAGCAAGAGAGATGAAAGTTGTCATCGATGCGCCTTTATTACCACGCTCTTCTTTTGTCACCTGGATAAGTAATATTTGTCCTTTTTTGATGACTTCTTGAATCTTGTAGTGCCCTTTATGTTGAGGTTCTTCATGATCCCTAGAAATTCCATCAATTTCATCATCCTCAGCATCTATATTAAAATCTGATTGAAGCTTTTCATCAATCATTTTTTCAATAGTGCTTATATCGACGTCATCGCTATCAATTAGTTCATGGAATTTTGTATTGGCACTTTTTTCTGCCAAATCCTCTGACGTAATTTCTGCTGAGCTTAACTCGTTACCAGCTAGAGTATTAGCTTTCTTGTCGGTGGATAAAGCTTGGTAGTAGTCTGGGTGTATTTCACTAAATGGCAAAAATCCACCTTTATCGTTACCATAATCGACAAAAGCTGCTTGAAGAGATGGCTCTATTCTTGTTATTTTTGCTAGATAAATATTTCCTTTAATTTGTTTTTTATTAGTGGAACTGAATTCTAAATTTTCAATATTGTTGTTCTTGTCCAGCAAAATTACCCGTGTTTCTGACGGGAAATTTGCATCGACTATTATTTTTTTGCTCATACCTTCTCATAAAATATATTTATTTACTTTAAAGTCAGGCAAACATACATCGTAAAACGAGAATTTATATATCCATCATATTCATTCGCTTTATTTATTGTGCTATTGGATTTACGCTCACACTTATAACTAAATTAGTATTTATACGCCTACATTGAAGACGATGCAAATCGGTTGCCCTTGACTAGTAAAATTTATATACCAACAATAGGCTATTAGCAAACAATATTTATGACAAAGAACAATAGGATGCATGCTTTTTTTACTTACTTTTTCTGTGTTGTTGTATATTTTGTTGTCCTTGATGTCAATGAAACATTCTTAACTTCGCTCCGTAGCAATTATGAAGTATCCTTTAGCGAATATGATCAAATAGAATATTATAAGATCTTAGGATATATTGCGGCTTCAATTTTTTTACTCATATTTTCTAGATTCATCTCTCTTAATGTCTCCATGATATTATGTACAATCTTGTATTTACTTAGCATAGTTGTTATTACAAGTGATGTTAATAGTCAGACCAATTTCTTTTATTTTTCTTTATACTCAGCAAGCTATCTAGTAGTAGGTAGTACAATTTTTTTATATATTTTTTGCGACACGAAACTTGGCAGTGAACTTAATCTCATTTGTATTTGTTTAGCTAGTATTGTATCTTTTTTTATAAACGAGATTAAATTCTTTATAGTTACAATTAATGGGTTGGCAGGATTAGTAATAACCAATGTAATTTTGCTTGGAATTTTTGTTTTAATTAATCTTAGTTATCCAATTTTTACGAAAGAAATAAAAGCAACTGATTATAATTTTTCTGGCGTTGTCAAGAATATGGAATTAGAAATCGTTTGTGGGTTTTCTTTGTTTTATATACTTATGGTCGTGATTGATGGGTATGATATTTATTCAATAACAGACCAATTATTTACTATTATAGATAGCAGTATTCGTCATTACATGACGGCGTTGATAGTTTTTATTGTTAGCTTGCTGATGCTATACATAAAAAAAGTTAACATTCATACCGTGAATATATGCTCTATAGGGCTATCCCTTAGTTTGTTCGTTACTATGCCATATTGGGCGGAGTATAAGATTTTAGGATTAGTTGGCTGGTTTATACTTAGTTTGTTATATTCAGTAATTGTTGTAGGTAATGTATTTTTAATAACCAAAAAATTTGATGAAATTAATCTTGTTACTGCTATCTCATTATACTTATTAGGATGTTGCGTAGGGTACTATTGTGGTTATATAACGATTGACACTTCCGAGAATACATTGGGTGAAAATGGCTTTCTGATTTCAATTTGTTTTGTATTGTTTAGTTTATTGATTTACTATGTCTATCTTTTTAGGAAGTATAAATTGTCGCAATGAAAAAATTAAATATAGTCGGTGGCGGTTTAGCTGGTGCCGAAGCAGCTTGGCAAGCTGCAAACCGTGGCATAGAGGTTACGCTGTATGAGATGCGTAATCAATCAAGGAAAACTGAAGCTCACCAAACTGATAAACTAGCTGAACTAGTCTGTTCCAATTCCTTTAGAAATGATGATCCAACTAGCGCTATTGGTCTACTACACGAAGAAATGAGAAGATTAGATTCGCTTATTATGCGTGCTGCAGATCAAACAAAAGTTCCCGCTGGATCTGCTTTAGCTATGGATCGAGATCAATTTTCTCAAATGGTCACTGATTTGATAAACGAGCATAGCAATATCACTATTGTGAGGAATGAAATTAAAGAGTTACCATCAGAGGGCAACTGGATAATTGCCACAGGTCCTCTAACATCAGGTGAACTTAGCTTGCATATTATGAATGTTACAGGGGAAGATAAGTTGGCGTTTTTTGATGCCATCGCTCCGATAGTGCACAAAGAAACTATAGATTTCAATACAGCATGGTTTCAATCTAGATATGATAAGGAGGGGCCTGGTGGCACTGGCAAAGATTATATTAATTGTCCGTTGAATAAGGATCAATACTACGATTTTATAGACAAATTACTTTTAGGCGAAAAAACAGAATTTAAAGAATGGGAAAAAGATACGCCTTATTTTAATGGGTGCTTACCTATTGAAATAATGGCTCAGCGAGGACGAGACACTTTAAGGTTTGGTCCTATGAAGCCAGTTGGTCTTACTAATCCGTACAGGCCAGAGAAACCATATGCAGTTTTGCAGTTACGTCAAGACAATGCCTTAGGCAGTTTGTATAACATAGTTGGTTTTCAGACGAAGCTGAAATATGGAGCACAAAAGGAAATTTTTTGCTCTATACCAGGGCTTCAAAATGCTGAATTTGCTAGACTTGGTGGGTTGCATCGCAATACATTCATTAATAGTCCAAGGTTGCTTGGATCAAAATTAGAACTGCGGCGTCAGCCAAATATAAAATTTGCTGGTCAGATTACTGGAGTAGAGGGATATGTAGAAAGTGCGGCCATGGGATTATTAGCTGGCCTGTTTTCTTCTTATGAATTACATGGAAAGCAAGTTACTATACCTCCAACCGAAACAGCAATAGGAAGCTTACTTTTACACTTAACGTATGGAGCTGATTCTACAACTTTTCAACCAATGAATATTAATTTTGGTCTGGTTCCCGAATTGGAGCAGAGAATTCGTTCAAAACAAGATAGGTGCGCAGCTATTTCAACAAGGGCGTTAGCATCTCTTGATGCCTGGATTAATCAAGAAGGAGTCAAATATGCATAAAATAACTAGTGATGAATTTCTAGAAAATTGTCAAAAAGTTGGCATTTACTATCAGGAGATTCTTACTCATATTTTAAATAATAAGAATTTTGTTGCTCCTTTGAAATACTCCGTTAATGAAAAATACCAAGAAACGACTTCTAAAGTATTTGAGCAAATTATTGAACATCCGGAGAAATTTACTGATATAAATTTAGAATATGTACAAAGCTTTCAAAGGTTAATTAGTGATTCAGTTAATAAATTTATTGGCAAAAAAAAGGATAAGTCTGTTTCTGAAGAAGAATTTACAGATAGGAGGTTTAAAGACCCAGAGTGGAATCAAAATATCTATTTTGATTTTATTAAGCAATATTATTTAATTACTTCAGACTGGATGCAAAAAGGTATTGAGCAATATGACCTTGATGAAGATAGTAAGAGATACGTTCAATTTTCCGCGGGGCAGTTTATTGATGCAGTTTCTCCAACAAATTTTGCATTTAGTAATCCTGTAGTTATAAAAGAATCTCTTGAGAGCGGACTAGAAAATATTGTCAAAGGTATGGAAAATTTTCTTGAAGACATAAAAAAATCTAAGGATTTGTTCAATATATCAACTACCGATAAATCATATTTCAAAATCGGTAAAGATATAGCTTCAACGAAAGGTAAGGTAATATACCAAAATGACCTTATGCAATTGATTTGTTACCAACCAAAAGAAGAAACTCATGCAGTCCCATTACTTATTATTCCGCCATGGATAAATAAATATTATGTACTTGATCTTTCGGAAAATAATTCACTGGTTAAGTGGTTGGTTGATAATAATTTTCAAGTTTTTTTGATTTCTTGGGTTAATCCAAAGAAGAAGCATGCTCACAAAGATTTTGAGGATTACTTAAAAGAAGGAATCCTTGATGCAATAAATGAAATTAAAAAACTAGGGTTTAACAAGATTAATGCTCTTGGATATTGTATTGGTGGAACATTGCTTGCTATTGCTTTGAGTTACTTAAAGAGTAAAAAGGATAAATCAATTGCTAGTGCAACATTCTTAACAACTCTTGTAGATTTTTCCAACCCTGGGGAAGTTGGTGCACTGGTAAATAAGCATACATTCCCGCTGATTGAGCAAGATGTTAATGCAAAAGGCTATTTAGATGGAAAATATTTATCAAATAGCTTTAGTTTGATTCGTGCGAACGATCTAGTATGGTCTTTTTTTGTAAATAATTATTTATTAGGCAAGGCGCCAGCCGCATTTGATATCCTGTATTGGAATTCTGACCCTACAAATCTTCCGGCAAAAATGTATATTTACTACCTAAAAAATATGTATATTGACAATAAGCTCATATTGCCCAATGCGCTCGAAATGTTAGGCACTAAGATCGATGTTTCAGAGATTGATACACCATCGTTCTCTTTAGCTGCAAAAGGTGATCATATTGCTCTTTGGAACGCAGTATATGATGGCTATAAATTACTTTCTGGTCATAAAACTTTCTGCTTAACTGATGCTGGCCATGTTGCTGGTGTAGTTAATCCAGCAAATAATAAAAAATATTCTTACCTTATAGGCGAAAATGTTGATATTGACTCAAAAATTTGGCAACAATCGGCTAAATCTGAACAAGGGTCGTGGTGGAATGGTTGGAAAGAATGGTTGACGGGGTATAGTGGAAAAGTAGAAAAATCGATCGCTTATGATAAGCTAAAACTTATTGAACCAGCACCAGGTAGCTACGTTAAGAGGTAGGGCGATATGGGAGGTGAGCGGTGCGCGGGGACTAGTATAGGAGGGGGAGTGTACGCATTGAATTAGGTGATAAATCCC
>JANNVO010000127.1:0-7025 GCA_031414475.1 Rickettsiales bacterium | reverse complement strand
GTACTGGTATGCCCCGGCTGCGGAGGCGTTGGCGTTTCGGATTTCGTAGTTGCCGCCGGATTCGAGTGTGCGGATCGTGTCGAGGATGACGCCGAGTTGTCCGCACGCGTAGGGGGCGGTGGAAGATCCGCCGTTGGCGAACACCATCGGGATGGATAGCAGGAACATGGTGGTGGCGCCGAGCACACCGAAGATGGCTTTCACATCTGTACGAAGGCGTCATGAGCAGCGCTTCGTTACAGCAATCGTGTAACGGTTCGGGGGTTCGAGGGGCCTTCTGACAGGTAGCCGATCCGGTTCGAGTGGATCGGGACACTTGGAGGAAGCCATGACCGACGTCCACGCGAAGGATCCGTCCCGTACACACCGATCCCGATGGCTTGCGGTTGCGGTGATGCTCCCGCCGGTTGCCGCGGCCGTCGTGTTTGCGTCGCCGGCCCGAGCCACGGCGGCATCTCCGTTCGATGACGTGTCACCGTCGTCGGATGGTCTGCCGGGTGCGGGGTTGTTCACACAGATCCTGAGTTGGGGTTTCTGGCTCGCGCTCGGGGTGTGCGGTCTGGCGATCTTGTACGGGGCTGCGACGTGGCGGGGTATGAACGGCAATTCGGGGCGTGGCGTAGAGGGCAAGATGTATGTCGCCGCGGGTGCGATCGGGGCGATGATCATCGGCCTCGCGCCGACGATCGTGAGCGTGCTGTTCGACGCCGGCCAGGCCGGCTGAGGGTCGTCGTGTCCCGCATCAAGATGGTCGCCGTCGCGCTGGTCGTGACGATGGTCGGCGTCTGGGCCGCTCGTTCGTTCCTCCTCGACGACAGCGAGTCGACGGCCCCCACCCAGATATCGGCGGTATCGGCGGAACCTGAGAGCCCACGACCCGGCGAGCCGGGGGCCGTGCCCGCCAGCGTGGCTGTGGTCGCGGCGAGTGAGGTGGCTGGAGTCCCGGTCGGCTACCCGCGATCGAGTCGGGGTGCTGTGACTGCGGCGGTGAACTGGGTGGCGTCGTTGCCGACCGTTGTTCGACTGGGACCATTGCGTCTGGCCGACGCGATGTCGCAACTCCTGTCGGAGGACCAGGGAGTGGCGGGAGCCGAGGAGGTCGTCGCGGACTACTTCGAGTTGTTCGACGAACTCGGTCCCGACTTCGCGTCACGGGTGTGGATCGAATCGCCTCTCCAGGTCACCACGACCCGGACGTCGGACTCGGCGGCGGACGTGTCGGTGTGGGCGATGCTCGTCACCGGCGACCCGGTCGACGGTCCGATCGAGGCGCTGTGGCGAACCCATCACATCTCGTTGGTGTGGGAACGCGACGACTGGCGCATCGACGATGTCACCATCGCCGAGGGCCCGACCCCTGTCCCGACCGGCACGGCGTTGCCGTCGGAACCGTCGGCCTTCGTTGATGTCGACAGTTGGGAGCCGGCAGTGTTCGCCGACACGACGACCGAGGTCGAGTGATGCTGGCGATCCCGATCATCGGTGACATCTTCGACTTCATCACGACCCCGTTCACCGCTGCAGCGGGTTGGGCGTGGGACACCGTCGTCGGCGGGCTCACCGACTGGATCGTCAAGGGTGTCCTGGCGTTGTTGACGGCGCTGTGGAACTTCATGGACACCGCGTCGTCACCGAGCTTGCAGTCGGAGTGGTTCTACTCGTCGGAGTCGTCGCCGTTCCGGATCGCGTTCGGGATCGGCCTGACGGCGGTCGCGATGCTGGTGCTGTTCGCCCTCATCCGTGGCGTCGCAGCCGGGTCGCCGGGGGCGATCGTCCGAGCTGTCGGCCACGACCTGCCGATCGCGATCTTCGCGATGGTCTCGCTCGTGGCCGTGGCGGCGGCGGCGATCGATCTGGCCGACGGGCTGTCGGACTTCATCTGGGACCAGACACGCGACGACGCGATCGTTGCGATGGACAACCTCGGCGTGACGCTCATGGCGCACATGGCGGGCATGCACTTCGTCGGCGTCTTCGTCGCGTTGGTGTTGATGGCAGCGATGTTGTTCATGTGGGTCACGTTGTTCGTGCGTGAGTCGCTGATCTATCTGGTGGTGATCTATGCGGTGTCGTTCGGGTTGCCGGCGATGATCTTCCCACCGTTGCGCGACACGTCGAAGAAGGTTCTCGAACTCCTCGTCGCGTTGATCATCGCGAAGCCGGTGATGATCCTGGCGTTGTCGGTCGGCATCTCCGCTTTGGGTGGTGTCGGCGCGACGGGTGAGCCGGGCGACGCTGTCGGCGCCAACCTGGGCCGGGAGCTGGGCACGTTGATTGCCGGGGTGATCACGTTCGGGTTGGCGGCGTTCATGCCGTTCCTGGTGTGGAAACTGATGCCGATCGTGGCCGCTGCGGTGGTTGCGCAGGGGATCGCGTCGGCGCCGATGCGCGGCGGGACCCAGGCGATGCAGGTGCAGTACTACGGCCAGTCGACCATGCGGCGCCTGTCGGGCAGCGGCGGCCGGACGATGGCAGGTTCGTCGACTGGTGCGGGTTCGGCTGGTCCCGTCGGTGGTGGTGCGGGACCAGCCGGTGGAGGCGGAGCGGGCGCGGGCCTCGCTGGCGGTGGCGCGTCGACGGCGGTCACCGGTGGTGGTGCTGGGTCCGCTGCAGCGGCACCCGCAGCCGGTCCGCTCGCACCGGTCGTTATCGCTGCTAGCGCCGCGAAGGCAGCGGCGTCCGCCGCGAAGAACGCGGTGACCTCGACGACGGAGTCGGCGACAGGATCGTCACCGTCGCCTGGGCCGAGTTCGAACGGTCGAGACATCGGAGGGGGACGCTGATGGCGGAGACATCGAGGTTGCGGGGTTACCGGTTCGGTGAACGTCGACGCTCCGGCATGTTCGGCACGATCCCGCCCTCGTTGGCGGCCGTCGGTGCCACGGCACTCATGGCTGGATGGTTGGCTATCGCCGGGTATATCCCGATCCCGGTGGCGGTCGTGGTGGTAGCGGTGTGTGGGTGGTTGTGGTTCGGCAAGCTGCACCAGCGCCCAGCCCACGAGATCCTCCCGGCGCTGGTCGTGTGGTGGTGGCGGCGGCTGCGGTCGCGGAACCGCTGGTATCGGCCGGTCGCGCTCGTGACCGACGGCCAGCAGCCTGCGGCGCTGCCGGCGATGCTGGCCGGGCTCGAGTTGTTCGAGATCGACGTTGCGTGGCTGACACCGGGAAGCGACGTCGCGATCGGCGTCGTACGCGATCGGCAAGCAGGGTTGCTGACGGCGGTGTTGAAGGTGTGCGGTGACGGCCAGTTCGGCCTGGTCGACCCCGCGACGCAGGATATGCGCATCGACGAATGGGGCGCTGCGATTGCGGGGTTCGCTCGTGAGCACTCGCCGGTGACACGGGTGACGTTTCATGACTGGACGTCGCCGGTCCCGATCCGCAACACCGTTGCCCAACTTGAAGCGCAGTGGGCCGACGAAGCTGAACACCCTGCACGCGCCGACTACCTGCAACTCCTCCGGGACACCTCCGCGTCGGTCGTCGATCACGAGGTATTGATCGAAGTCACCGTCGACCTGCACCGGGTGACGAAGTCACGCGGCGAGTCGACGCTGTCGTGCGGTCTTCGGGTCGTCGCGGAGCAGGCGAGGTTGTTCGCGGGCCGGCTCAACGCAGCCGGGTTGCGTGTCGAGTCGGTGCTGTCAGCCCACGACCTCGTCACCGCGACCCGTGTGCGTTGCGATCCGTCCGTCGTCGAACAACTCGCGACGTTGAGTTCGTCGCTGGCGGCCGCGACGGGTGCGTCGGCGCCGGCGTTCGGGCCGATGTACGTCGACGATCAGTTGTCGTCGGTGTCCGTGGACTCCGCGCTGCACCGGTCATGGTGGTTCGCGCGGTGGCCTCGCCGTGAGGTCGCAGCGTCGTGGCTCGATTCGCTCATGTTCGAATCCGGATGCACCCGTTCGCTCACCACCGTGTTCGAACCGGTCGCACCGTCACGGTCCGACAGCGACGTGGACCGTGAACGAACCCAACGCGAAGCGAACATCGAGACCCGGCGCCGAAAGGGCTTCATTGTCCGCCGTGCCGACGAGAAGGCGGTCGCCGAGGTCGAGTCACGTGAAGTGGAGCTGTCGTGCGGATACGTCGAGTGCCTGTACACCGGGCTCCTCACCCTCACCGCAGCGACCATCGAGCAACTCGACGTGCAGGCTGCCGACCTCGAACAGGCAGCCGCGAACGTCGGGATCGAGCTGCAACCGCTGTGGGGTCGCCAAGGCGACGGGTGGGTCGCCTCACTTCCGCTCGGGCGGACGCTGGCTCGCCGGGTCGGCGAACGTTGATGCGACGCTTCGACCAGCATCGCCGCCGGGGGGACGTCGAGGACGAACCGGTGCCGACCGTTGCCGGTGTTGCGCCGATCAGCGGTTCCGGTGGAGGGCTCCGGCTTCCTCGTCATCGTGGGACCACAGCCCATGTGGCGTCGATCTATCCGTTCCACGGAGGCCGAGCACTCCGTGACGTGCGAGCCCCGTACGTCGGGGTGAACGTCACCGACGGCCATTCCGCCTGGTCGTACGACCCGTTCGAGTTGTACGGCCGCGATCTCGGTGGAGGCACGGTGCTCACTAACTCGAACATGCTCGTGCTCGGCGAACCCGGCAATGGCAAGTCCTCTGCCGTCAAGACGATGCTTTACCGCCAAGCCGCGTTCTACGGCCAGCGCCGGTTCATCTCGATCTCCGACCCGAAAGGCGAATACGGGCCACTCGCCCGGGCGCTCGGGATGCCGATCATCAAACTCCACCCCGGTGGCACCGATCGCCTGAACTTGCTGGAGCCTGGTCCTGGTGATCCGGTTCGTTCGCTGCAGAACCGTCAGGAACTGATGACCGGGATGGTCGCGACGGTGATGCGACGCGACCTCGACGCTGTCGAGGAGACGATCCTCAACACCACGATCGAAGTCCTCGACGCCCGCCACCGCGCGGGACGTGCGACTCCGACACTCGTGGATCTCGCGGTGATGCTCGGCGACCTGCCTGCCGAGGTTCGTGGGATGGACGAGTTGAAGTTGCTCGAGGAACGTGACATCTCGACTGCGGTCACCTCGATCCGGTTGGCGCTGTCGAAGTTGTTGCGAACGACATTGCGCGGGATGTTCGACGGGCCGTCGACGGTGTCGATCGAGCAGATGTCCGGCCAAGGCGTCGTCGTTGACCTCTCCTCGGTGTTCTCCAACCGTGACGCGTTGCCGCTGGTTCAGATGGCGACTGCGTCGACGCTGGCCGGGCAGATGGCGGCGCTGCCGGAGCAGGGCCGCCGGGGCATCCTTGTCGACGACGAAGTCTGGGCGACGATGGCGTCGGAGCGTGCGGCCAAGACGCTGCAGGGACGACTCAAGCTGTGTCGGCTGTGGGGGATCTGGAACATCCTCATCACCCACCGTCTCTCGGACCTTCAAGCCCAGGCCGACTCGGGCACCTCGGCATCCAAGGTCGCCGAAGGTCTGCTCGCTGACGTGCAAACCCGAGTCGTGTTCCGACAAGCAACCGACCAACTCGCCATGGTCGGCGAACTGTTGCGGATGAACGAGCGGATGGTCGACCTACTTCCACGCCTCGCCAGGGGCCGGTCGGTGTGGACCGTGGCTGGTCGAGCCGCTGTCGTTCAACACGTCATCGGGCGTGGCATCGAGGCGGAGTTGACCAACACCGATGGGGCGATGGTCGCATGAACGGCGCCCCGCACTTCACGGGGCAACGAATCGACCGCGACGACCTGCTCGCCCGCGTCGATCTCACCGACGTCCTCGACGCACTCACATCCGGCGAAGGCGACGGGCGCCGACGCACGTGGCGGTGCCCTGAACCCTCCCATCCCGACGAGCACCCTTCGGTCAAGGTTTTCACCGACCGTCGCGGTGTCGAGCGGTGGCGGTGCTGGTCGGGCGGGCATGGCGGTACTGCCATCGACGCAGTCATCGCCGCCCACAACGTGGTGGTCGGCGACGCCATGCGCTGGCTTGCCGACAACTACGCACACCTCGAACCACTTTCTCGACCGCCACGGCCCGAGCCGCGACCGGTCGGCCAGCCGGCACCCGAGGTCGTCGAGTACGTCGCTCGCTGCGAGAAGCTGCTGTGGACCGGCTCGGGTCGCCAGGTCCGTGAATGGCTCAACGGGCGTGGCCTCGGCGACGAGGTGCTCGCAGCGAACCGTGTCGGCGCCGATCCTGGGCGCCGCTTCCTGCCGAGACCGAGGGGCCTGCCTGCCGGATGGCCGGCGGCCGTGTATCCCGCTTTCGATCCGGACGGTTCACTCACGTACTTCCAGGCGCGCCTTGTGGAGCCGCCCGAGGGTCGTTGCAAGTACGACAATCCAGCGAGCCGATGGGCTGCGAACCCCAGGGTCGCTTGGACGCAGCCGATCTCTGCCAAGACACCGGCACGCAGCTGCTTGGTAGTCACCGAGGGCATCGCGGACGCGCTCGTTTCGGTGCAGGCCGGTTACCTCTCCGTTGGAGTGCTCGGCTCCACCTACCCGGACCGAGATGTCGCACGACGAATCTCGCAAGGTGCCATCGAGATCGGTGTTCAGCGCGTCGTCGTGTGCTTTGATGCTGACGTCGCTGGCCGGACAGGATCGTCACGCCTCGTCGATCTGCTCAACGGGTGCGGGGTCGAAGACGTCGTGGAAGTCGTGCCGCCAGCTGGGCTTGACCTCTCCGAATGGGCGAGCACCGGGAACGCCGTGGCCGAGGCATTTCGTGCTACGGCGACGCCCGACCTGGGGACCAAAGACTCCTCGGTCCGATCGCTCGGACTCGAACTGTAGCCGTATCTATCGGACTATTCGGAAATGCCAATACTTTGCTAGAGAGGGCTAGATTCATGGGTATGGATCCGCGTCGGAACCCGTACTCGCCCGGGGCCGGGCTTCGTCCGACGGAGTTGGCCGGTCGAGAAGACGACATCGAGACATTCGAGATTCTCGCCGACCGCGCCGAGGCTGGGCGACCCGCTCGAAGCGTCGTGTTCACCGGGTTGCGCGGTGTCGGCAAGACGGTGCTGCTTCAAG
>JANNVO010000126.1:0-10147 GCA_031414475.1 Rickettsiales bacterium | reverse complement strand
AAGAACCGATACAAATATCTGCTCCAGTGATGTTTAATGTACTATTATCACCGACAACAACATTAGTGTGCTGGCCATGGGCAACATAGCTATTGTGAAGATCAATAGTGCCAGATGTTAGATTAATCACATCTAAGTGAGTAGTGCTATCTGTGACAGTAAAATGATGGTTGTTTTCTACTTCGATATCATTAACGTTATTTATTGTCGATGGATTGGCTTGTGTTCCTAGATTCCCTGCATTAACATTTATTACGCCCATTGCGGCATTCGCTCCACCATGGATAGTCATTAGCTGACAGAAGCTTTGACCATTAGGAGTAGATAATTTTATTTTTGACATAGTAATATTCCTTGTATTTTATATTTATAATTGTTAGTAGGTAATAGATATCGTCTATTACTAGCCTGTATATAAACAGGGCGTATTGATTTTGTCAAGTATATTAAAATATATTAACCTATATATGGTGTTACATAAGCCCTCCTTGTCATGGTGGGGGTATTAATCACCCAATTCGATATGCTGCGCACTACACTAGCCTAAGTCTAGCGTAGCCCTTTTATTATTCCTGTTGGTCGTTATTTAAAACAAAAAAGCTTCAGTGTAAACACTGAAGCTTTTTTAAATTCACTAAACAGCGTTTTGAGAATTAGCCTTCCATTCTCTTTCTGCGGTTGTTTTTTCTTATACGTCTATCAGACTCTTGTTTTTCACGAACTCTTTTCGAAGAAGGTGTTTCGTAAAAACGAGATGTCTTCATTTGACGGAATACCAGCTCTCTCTGCATCTTTCTTTTAAGATCGCTGATTGCTTTTTCGCTGTTTCCACCATGAACACTAATATGTACTGCCACTAGAAATTACCTCCTGGTCGGCATTTTGTTGTAATAAGATTCATTATCTATATAGTTAACGAGGCTGTCAAGTGAAAAGGTTATAAAATGAGCGATGTTGAAAAGAAACAGCAGGTAATAAGAATTAATTTCTTTAAAGAGCTATTGAAGCTGCTAGAGACTGCACCGTGGTCAGAGGATTTAATTAATCTAGCTGAGTCCAATATTGGCCTTGATGCTGGATATCGTCACATAATTTTTCCATCGGGTATACAAGAAGTAGTAAGCTCTTTTGAGAAGTGGCTTGATGGGCAGATGCTTGAGAAATTACTTGAATCGGATAAACCCAAAAAGATACGTGATCAAATCGCTCTAGCTCTTGAAATCAGGATTTTGAGAGTGATGTCAAAAAAAGTAGCACAAAGGTGCTTTGGTTATTACTTAGTGCCGACAAACATTATTTCTGGTACAGAAGCAGCGTGCCATAGTTGTGATACAATTTGGAAATATGCTGGTGATAAGTCGAGTGACTTTAATTATTATACAAAAAGAGGTTTGCTTCTTAGCGTATACGCAGCAGCCCAAGTATTTTATTTTGGCGATAATTCAGAAAACCATAAAGATACTAGAGATTTTATCAAAAATGCACTTGATAATATTATCAATATTGCTAGTTTTAAGAACAATATCAAGATGCCAAAAATAGAAGATATTCCTATTGCTAGGTTGTTTTCTTAAAATAAAATTAAATATCAAATTCTATGACCAATACAAAGCATTATTATCCCGAAGTAATATCAAACGTAGATTTTCCGCAAATAGAAAATCAAATTCTCAAATATTGGCAAGAAAATAATATTTTCCAACAATCTATTGATAACAGGAATTCAGGCCATGCAGACAATGAGTTTGTTTTTTATGACGGTCCACCATTTGCTAATGGGTTGCCTCATTATGGTCACTTACTTACTGGTTTTGTAAAGGATACTTATGCAAGGTACCAAACAACTAAGGGCAAGAAGGTAGAGCGCAGGTTTGGTTGGGATTGCCATGGACTACCAGCAGAAATGGGAGCAGAAAAGGAGCTTGGCTTTTCAGGACGTATAGCGATTAATGAGTATGGTGTAGATAAGTTTAATGATTTTTGCCGTAGTTCAGTGATGAAATATTCTCATAATTGGGAAAAATACGTAAATCGTCAAGCAAGGTGGGTAGATTTTAAGAACTCTTATAAAACCATGGATACAGGCTATATGGAGTCAGTGCTTTGGGCATTTAAGGAATTATATAAAAAAGGTTTAATATATGAGTCGATGAGGGTTATGCCTTATTCTTGGGCATGTGAAACTCCATTATCAAACTTTGAAACTAGGTTGGATAACTCATACAGAGAGAGGGCTGATAAGGCGGTTACAATTAGCTTTAAATTAAATGAAATGCCAAAGGGAGCTCCGAGTGGTTGCGATGAATATCGTATTTTAGCATGGACAACGACTCCATGGACTCTGCCGTCTAATTTGGCCCTAGCCGTTAATGCAGAGATAAACTATGCGTGCGTGGTAAAAGAAAATATATGCTACATTATTGGCGAATTTGCTGTTAAAAATTATGCCAAGGAATTGGGGATAAATGAAAGTACCGAATTAGTCACCATTAAAGGTGATAGCCTCAAGGGGCTAAGCTATCAGCCTTTATTTGATTATTTTAAAACTCACCCAAATAGCTTTAAAATTTTTGCTGCTGACTTTGTTGTTGAAGGAGATGGTACTGGCATTGTACATATGGCCCCTGGTTTTGGTGAAGATGACCAGATTGTTTGTGAAAAAGAAGGAATTGAACTGGTATGTCCTGTTGACAATGCAGGAAAATTTACTAGCGAGATTTATGACTTTGAGGGTATACAAGTTTTTGAAGCAAATGATCCAATTATTATTAAACTAAAAGAGCAGGGTAGCTGGATAAAGACTGAACAATATATTCATAATTATCCGCATTGTTGGAGAACCGATACACCACTGATTTATAAAGCAGTACCGTCTTGGTATGTTAAAGTGACGGAATTTAAAGACCGTATGGTTGAACTTAACCAAGAAATCAACTGGATACCAGGTCATATTAAAGATGGTTTATTTGGTAAATGGCTTGAAAATGCCCGTGACTGGTCCATAAGTCGTAATCGTTTTTGGGGAACGCCAATTCCGGTATGGAGATCAGACGATCCGAAATATCCAAGAATTGACGTGTATGGCTCAATTGAAGAATTAGAAAAAGATTTTGGTGTAAAACTAGACGATTTGCATAAGCCTTTTATCGATGAGTTGACTCGGATCAACCCAGATGATCCAACTGGTAAGTCGATGATGCGAAGGGTAGGGGATGTTTTTGATTGTTGGTTTGAAAGCGGATCGATGCCGTATGGACAGGTGCATTATCCTTTTGAAAATAAAGAGTGGTTTGAGAACCATTTTCCTGCCGATTTCATTGTTGAATATTCAGCACAAACTAGGGGATGGTTCTATACTTTAATGGTTTTATCAACTGCTCTGTTTGATCGTCCTCCATTTTTGAATTGTATTTGTCATGGTGTTATTTTAGATGCCACGGGACAAAAACTATCGAAGCGGCTAAATAACTATGCTGACCCCTTAGAGTTATTTGAAAAATACGGCGCTGATGCGCTAAGAGTTACTATGCTTTCATCAAGTGTAGTAAGAGGGCAAGAGTTGTTAATTGATAAAGATGGAAAAATGGTTTTTGATAGTCTTAGACTATTTATAAAGCCAATTTGGAACGCGTATCACTTTTTTTGTTTATACGCAAATATCGACAAAATCCAAGCGCAAATGAGTTTTAAGTCACAAAATGTACTTGATCGATATATTATCTCAAAATTAAAAATTGCAGTAACTGCGATTGAGAAGAATATGGATGCGTATGATAGTGCTTCTTCTTATGAAGTAATCTCATCGTTTTTTGAAGTGCTAAATAATTGGTATATAAGGAGAAGTAGAGCTCGTTTTTGGAAATCTGATCAAGATCAAGATAAACTCGACTCCTATAATACTCTGTATAGTTGTTTAGTCACAATGACAAAGGCTATGTCCTCGCTTCTTCCACTTATTGCAGAACATATTTATTTGGGTCTAAATCCTGGCGAAAAAAGTGTTCATTTAACTAATTTTCCTAAGTTAGAAGAAGTAAAAATAGAGCATGAGTTGGTTGCAGTGATGGATCAGGTTCTTGATATTTGTAGTACTGCTTTATTCATTAGAAGTGCTGAGAATATTAGAGTAAGACAGCCTCTTTCAGCCATTAAAATTATTACTGAAAATAGCAATAAATTTCAAGATTTTGTTGATTTAATCAAAGATGAAATTAACGTAAAATCAATCCTATTTAGTGATGACCTATTAGGCAATGCAGATCAAAAGCTAGCGATCAATTTTCCAGTTCTTGGCAAAAGATTACCAAATAAGATGAAAGAAATTATCTCAGCTTCTAAAGCTGGGAATTGGCAATTTAAGGAAAATAAATTGAACATTTCTGGTGAGGATTTATTATCTGAGGAGTATTCAATGATACTTGTGCCGCGTGCAAACAAAGGAGCTAAGCCATTATCTTCAAATCAAGGAATGATTTGGCTGGATCTGGAGATAACAGTTTCTCTTGAAGGTGAGGGAATAGCCAGAGATATAATCAGGCTTGTTCAGCAAGCCAGAAAAGATGCAGAATTTGAAGTGTCTGACCGGATCGAGCTTGAGCTCAAATGTGATTATGATTTATCTTCGGTAATTGAAGAGCATGAAAAACTTATTTGCGATCAAACTCTGAGTAAGTTTAATTACGGATTTAAGCCTGACTATAAGACTCAAGCGCCTTTATTTGAACATATTGTAGAGATAATGATAAAACGAGTTGTGCCATTCATAACATAACTTTACAGATAAAGTTATGTTCATGCATCGTTGTTTTATTTTCAACAAGAGAAAAGAAAATCATGACTGACAAAAAAGATACTACAAATAGAAATTCTTAGAGCTGCAAAAGGGCGATGTTGCAGAAATGTGTACGTTTATTGGCCGAGGGGCAAATCCATTTATAGTGGACCATGATGGTAAATCAGCAGTTTCTTACGTTTCTGTTGCTGGTATTATTAACTCGGTGCAAATGAAAGAGCTGGCAAAAGGGACGGTTCGTTTTTTATATACCAATAAAATGTAGAAAAATAGATAAGCCCTACAATCCATTTACTTGTTTTTTTGAACTCTTTGTACCAGTATTGTTAAATAAGTATAGATAATTCATCAACAGTGTTTTCATAAAAACTCGTCATATAATCGAGTGGCTAATTGGGCGTGAGCTATAAAAGAGATCCTGAACTTTAGGTTTTTTTGCATAGCCTTCGGCTCAAGATCTTCATTTTATTGTCTGGATTCTAGGCCAAGAGGCAGGGCTTCGCCAAATCAAGTTCAGGATTGTTGTATTTGGCAGTCTCTAAAGTTGCTCGATAGCGATATGTATAAACATTGCTCAAACGCTACTAAACTAATGCCTTTAGAGCGTTTAAGCAATGCTTTTATTATTTTGACCAGCCCATGACCCCATGCCAAGAGGGTTTTTCATATGAGTCCATATTTTCAACTTTTTTTAAATAGCAGGTCACTTTAACTGTTATTGGTAGCACGGCTAGTTCATATAAAACTTTGAGCGCAGTAAGGGTGAAAATCATTGATAAAAGGTGGCTGGCTGGAAGTTTTAACCCGAAGGCTATGCTTACAAAAATAGCTGTTTCTATAAAAGCACCAACGCAAGTGCTTAATATTGCTCGAAAAGCAAAATTACGACCCTCAAGCATTATTTTTAAAGTAGAAATGACTGACGCATTAAGTAGCTCGCCAATAAAATAACTAACGAGAGATGCAACAAATATTCTTGGGGTTAAAGAAAAAATTTGCATAAAAGATTCGTTATTACTCCAGTGATCAGATGGTGGTAAATGAACAACAGCATATAACACTATGGTTAAAAAAAGATTGCTAAATAAAGCGATCCAAATAACTCTTCTACTGGCGGTAAAACCATATACCTCGGTTAATATGTCATTCAACACATACAACATAGGGAAAACGAGGATGCCACCAGGTAAAGTAAGTGATCCAAATTGCCAAAGTTTGGTGGCTCCTAAATTAGCTGTTATAAGACAAGTAATAAAAGCAATTGCGATCGTATCGTAGTATTTAAATTTTTGATTCTTTTGTAAGTCTGGCATAAAATCTACCTATAATTTTTGTTATACTAATCATAACATTTGATTGGTTTGGTATATATATATTCCCAGATTTTTTTCCATCCATCTTTATGCGAAGCGTCTTCGAATATTTGTTGCTTAACGCAAGAAGATGAAGCTTTTTGAACAAATTTATCTGCAATAAATGGAGGTATAATAGTATCTTTTCCTCCAGAAATATGGAGTTGAGGTATATGTCTCACTTGACTTGCATAGTCAATTGGATTTAGTGATCCAATCATGGGTGTCACGTTATGATAAGTTGTAAACGCCTTATGGTCAAGATTACCGGCCAGTGTGATGATATCGCCAACCATATAATTTCGTGCAGCTACAAGTACGGCAATACCACCGCCACCAGAATATCCAACCAAGCTAAATTTTTGTTTATTGTTTATGCTGTTAATTACATCATTTATCGCATGAACAGAATCATCTGACATTCTCTTATTCGTCCAATATTGATTTGAACATTTAGGATTCATATGCATTGGAGTATACTGACATGGTCGTGCTATATAAACAACATTCGGCCTCTCGTCCATCGCAGCAAGATTTATAAACATCTGTCTTCTAGGAGTAGGGTTTTTTGAGATCTTAAACTTACCATTAAAAGCAGCCCCGTCGCCTTCAATATAGAACACAAATGGATCATGCTTATTAGCAACTTTCTGGTAAGTAGTTATCCAAAAATCTCCACCTTTTACTAGCACTTTTTTAAAACCATACATATCACCTATAGAGCCAGGTTCATGGCCATATGTAACAGCTTTACATCCTGATAAGAAAACAGCCGCTAAGAGCAGCAGAAAAAGAAGTCTAATATTAGAAAGGTATTTCATCATCTAAGTCACTATTGTCAAAATTTGCTGGGCTTTGTTTTGGGCTGTTTACAGCGTAGCTCTCTCCTGAACCTTCGCCTTTTGAATCAAGTAATATTAAACTGGAATTATAGTTTTGAAGCACTATTTCTGTAGTATAGCGTTCTTGATTATCGCTATCCGTCCACTTTCTGGTTTGTAATTGACCTTCAATGTACAGTTTGCTTCCTTTTTTTACATAGCTCTTTATAACGCGGACTAGCCCTTCGTTGAAGACTACAACCCTATGCCATTCAGTTTTATCTTTTCTTTCGCCAGTAACTTTATCTTTCCAGCTTTCGCTAGTAGCGATGCTGAAATTTGCCAGCTCTCTACCATCACTTGTGGTTCTGATCTCTGGGTCTTTACCCAAATTTCCAATTAGAGTTACTTTGTTTAGACTTCCTACCATACAAAACCATCAAAAAATTATCTAAATAATACAATCTATACCACATAATATTTTGCCGTCAAACAAAAATATAATGCAAATTGCTATTGCAATAACATGTTCTTGCTGCCTATAATACTAACCAACCTGAGTTTGAGTCAAGAGGCTTATGCAAGAATATATCAAAGTACGGGGTGCAAAGGAGCACAACCTCAAGGATGTTAATGTTGATATACCTAGAAACAAATTTGTTGTTATAACTGGGCTTAGTGGCTCGGGCAAGTCGTCTCTTGCTTTTGATACCATATATGCAGAAGGTCAAAGGCGTTATGTCGAAAGCCTATCATCATATGCCAGGCAGTTTTTGCACCTGCAGAATAAACCAAATGTAGAATCTATATCTGGTCTTTCTCCAGCTATTGCCATTGATCAAAAAACTACATCTAAAAATCCTAGGTCGACAGTTGGAACAATCACCGAAATTTATGATTACCTAAGATTATTGTATGCAAGAATTGGAGTCCCATACTCACCAGCTACTGGTTTACCAATAAAAAGCCAGTCCATTTCAGAGATGGTAGATATAGTGACTAGTTTACCGGAGGGAACGAAATTATATATTCTTTCTCCTATGGTGCGTGGTCAAAAAGGTGAATTTAGAAGAGAAATAGCTAATTTATTCAAGCATGGTTACCAGAGGGTATATCTCAATGGAGAACTTTGTAATCTAGATGAATTACCTAAAATTGATAAAAATAAAAAACATACAATAGAAGTTGTTATCGATAGACTGGTTATTTCTGATGCACTTGGAAATAGGGTGGCTGAAAGCCTTGAGGCTTCTTTGGCACTTGGTGAAGGTATCACATATATTGAAATTTCTTCGATGCCGGAAAATCACAATACACAATATCGCGAGGGAGAACGCATTATTCTGTCAGAAAAATATTCCTGCCCAGAATCTGGTTTCCAACTAGAAGAGATTGAACCGAGAATCTTTTCTTTTAATAGTCCATTTGGAGCTTGTAATGCGTGTGAAGGAATAGGTAAAGAATCTTTCTTTGATGAACAGCTTATTGTTCCTAATGATACTATTAGCATTAAAGATGGAGCAATTGTTCCTTGGAGTAAATCATCTTCAAAGTTTTTTATAGATACACTTGAATCGCTTGCAAAGCATTACAACTTTAAACTCTCAACTCCATTTTCGCAGCTTTCTGACTCCGTCAGAAAAATCTTATTTTATGGCTCGGGTGATGAGATTATAAGTTTTGAGTATAATGACGATAGAAAAAGCGAGATTATCGATCAAATTTTTGCTGGTATTATACCAAGTCTAGAAGAAAAATATAAAAAGGTAGATGCTTCTTGGATGCGTGAGGAATTACATCGATTCATGTCAAAACATAATTGCTCTGTATGTAATGGTTATAGGCTTAGGCAAGAATCGTTATGCGTAAAAGTGGATAATCTTAATATTGGTCAGGTTGCATCTAAAACAATTCATGAAGCACAGGATTGGTTTTCAAATATTGATTCGAAACTAAATTCGAAGCAAAGACAAATTGCTACTAGGGTAGTTAAAGAGATTCAAGAAAGGCTGAAATTTCTTAATAACGTGGGGCTTGATTACTTAAGTTTATCTAGAGAATCAGGCACTCTTTCTGGTGGAGAGAGCCAAAGAATAAGACTTGCTTCGCAGATTGGGTGCGGGTTGAGTGGAGTTTTATATGTTCTTGACGAACCATCTATTGGTTTGCATCAGCGCGACAACGCTCGCCTTATTGCTACTCTTAAGAATCTAAGAGATCTTGGTAATACTGTTATTGTTGTTGAGCACGATGATGAGACGATGCTTGAGTCGGAGCACATCATTGATGTGGGTCCTGGTGCTGGAATTCATGGAGGAAGAATTATTGCTCAAGGTACGCCTGAGGAAATAATGAAATCGCCTGATAGTATTACGGGACAGTATTTGAGTGGTAGAAAATATATTTCAATACCTGATAAAATCAGGGAAGGTCACGAAGGTAAGCAAATAGTTTTGACTGGTGCAGATGTAAATAACCTGCAAAATTTGACCATGACCATTAAGCTTGGTACATTTACTGCAATAACCGGTGTTTCCGGTAGTGGTAAGTCAAGTCTAGTGATTCATACATTTTATAAAGCGGCCCTTAAGTATCTTGAACCAACATCTAAAATTTATCCTGGAGAGTACAAGTCGATTACTGGTCTTGAACATATAGATAAAGTTATTGATATTAATCAATCGCCTATCGGTAGAACTCCTAGGTCAAACCCGGCCACCTATACTGGAGCATTTACGCCAATTCGTGATTGGTTTACAGAGCTGCCAGAATCAAAAATTAGGGGATATAAAGTTGGCCGGTTTTCCTTTAATGTCAAAGGTGGTCGCTGTGAAGCATGTCAAGGGGATGGTTTAGTTAAGATAGAGATGCATTTCTTGCCCGATGTTTACATAAATTGTGATGTTTGTAATAGCAAGCGTTACAACCGTGAGACTTTAGAAGTAAAATATAACGGCAAAAATATTGCGGATGTTCTTGATATGACGGTTGAAGATGCCACTGAATTCTTCAAAAAAGTGCCGGCAATATTTGAAAAGCTTGCTACGCTCAAAGAGGTTGGTCTTGGATATATTAAAATAGGCCAATCTGCTACAACGTTATCTGGCGGAGAGGCTCAGAGAGTAAAGCTAGCTAAAGAGCTTTCAAAGCGCTCAACTGGTAAGACTCTTTATATCCTTGAT
>JANNVO010000125.1:0-6601 GCA_031414475.1 Rickettsiales bacterium | reverse complement strand
AGTAATTTGCAAAACTAGCTTTTTTATATCACTTTTCCTAGTGATATCAGCTATTAATGGATATACCTTGAGACCTTCTTCAAGAAATTCTTTTGTAGTATTCTCGAGCTCTTCTTTCCCACGCGCAGTTATAATAACTTTTGCTTCAGCTTTTGCTAAAGAATGAGCAATAGCCTTGCCAATTCCTTTGCTTGAGCCAGTTACCAAAGCTACCTTCCCTTTAAGATTTATTTGCATACCATAACCTTTATTTAATTATTTCGACCGGTCGTTATGACCTAAACTTAGGTTATTACTAAAACGACCTGTTGTCAAGACCTGTTTTAAAATGTATATTTATTAGAAGTTAATGTTGGGTATTAATAATGAAAAAAGTAAATAAGAGCGAATTTGCCCTACTAAGCTTATTAAGTAAGAAAGATATGTCAGGGTACGATATTAAGCAAATGGCTGGTAAAGTTGCGGCCTATCATTGGTCTGAAAGTAATGCTCAAATTTATCCTATATTAGAGAAACTTGAAAACAAGGGGTATGTAAATTCATACATAGATGAAAAAAGCGGCGAAAGACTAAGGCGTATATATTCTATTACAAATGAAGGGTTAGATTATTTAAAAAACTGGATAATAGAACCTGTTAAACCTGCTCAATATCGCGAAGAATTCCTGATTAAATTATCAGCAGCCGAGCTTATTGATCCAATAATACTCATTTCTCATTTCAAATATTATAAAAGCGAATGCGAAAGACAACTTCAAGAAATAGAAAAAATTCAAACGGATCTCAGGTTACGTCATTCAGATAGACGTCTTATACATTTAAATATGGTTTATGATTTTTCAAAATTAAACTTAGAAGCAAAGCTGAGGTGGTGTGAAAAAAATATTCAGACTTTAAACAAGCTATGAATATTTGCTATATCTTGCGTTCTGTTAGCATTGCCCCTAAATCGCCAGAACTTTATATAAATAGTGTTTAACCCTTTGTATTATTTTTGGTAAAGCCTAAAAACATATATTTAAAATAACCTTATTAAGTTAGTCGTGATAACTCTATACAAACCTGTGTCTTATCATTTGTTGGCCGTAGCGTCCAAAAGTTAGTTATATTTTGGGGTTTGAGATTATTTTTTAAAAATAGTGTTTGACAATGGGTCTGAATGTATATATAAAATTCCTCACGTTCGCAAAACATTCGCTAACGGAAAGCTGTTTGAAAAGTTGAATAAAGAATAAAAACTAAATACACACCGCGATATAATAATATAATAATCGTGAGTGGATACTGATAGCATGTGTAAAAATAACTCTACATGCATCGTGTAATCTCAAGTTTTTGGCAAAATAAATAAAATAAGAGCATTTGGTGGATGCCTTGGCGTTAGAAGGCGATGAAGGACGTAATACACTGCGATAAGCTCCGGGGAGTTGTGAATAGACTTTGATCCGGAGATCTCCGAATGGGAAAACCCACCTGATTAATCAGGTATCATATGATGAATACATAGTCATATGAAGCAAACTCAGTGAACTGAAATATCTCATTAGCTGAAGGAAAGGACATCAACAGAGACTCCGCTAGTAGTGACGAGCGAACGCGGACCAGGCCAGTGGCTTTAAAGTAAAAACTAGAACAACATGGAAAGGTTGGCAATAATAGGTGATAGCCCTGTATAGGTAAAAAGCTTTAGAGTCCTTGAGTAAGGCGGGACACGTGAAATCCTGTTTGAACATGGGGGGACCACCCTCCAAGCCTAAGTACTCTCTAACGACCGATAGTGAACAAGTACCGTGAGGGAAAGGTGAAAAGAACCCCGATGAGGGGAGTGAAATAGACACTGAAACCGAATGCTTACAAGCAGTCGGAGCGGAAAGCTTGCTTTCTGTGACGGCGTACCTTTTGTATAATGGGTCAGCGACTTAGTTTATCGAGCGAGCTTAAGCCGTTAGGTGTAGGCGTAGCGAAAGCGAGTCTGAATAGGGCGATATAGTTCGATGAATTAGACCCGAAACCGGGTGATCTAGCCATGGCCAGGTTGAAGGTGGAGTAATATCCACTGAAGGACCGAACCCACTAATGTTGAAAAATTAGGGGATGAGCTGTGGTTAGGGGTGAAAGGCCAATCAAACTCGGATATAGCTGGTTCTCCGCGAAATCTATTTAGGTAGAGCGTTATATAATTACCACTGGAGGTAGAGCACTGGATGAGCTAGGGGGTCCAACAGACTTACCAAACTTAACCAAACTCCGAATGCCAGTGAGTACAGTATAGCAGACAGACCATGGGTGCTAAGGTCCGTGGTCAAGAGGGAAACAGCCCAGACCGCCATCTAAGGTCCCAAAATCATGACTAAGTGTTAAAGGATGTGGGAAGACCAAAACAACTAGGAAGTTGGCTTAGAAGCAGCCATCTTTTAAAGAAAGCGTAATAGCTCACTAGTCTAATTAAGTTTTCCTGCGCCGACAATGTAACGGGGCTCAAGTCATGTACCGAAGATGCGGATTTATGTCTATAGACATAAGTGGTAGCGGAGCGTTCTGTAAGCCTGTGAAGGTAACCTGTAAGGGTTACTGGAGGTATCAGAAGTGAGAATGCTGACATAAGTAGCGATAAAAAATGTGAAAAACATTTTCGCCGAAAGTCCAAGGGTTCCTGCGTAAAGCTAATCTGCGCAGGCTTAGTCGGCCCCTAAGGTGAGGCTGAAAGGCGTAGCCGATGGGAATCAGGTTAATATTCCTGAACCTGGAGAAATGTGACGAAGGCAGTAAATTGTACATCCTTATTGGATTGGTATGTGCAGTGAATGACTTCCAGGAAATAGCATCTCCATATAGACCGTACCCTAAACCGACACAGGTGGACAGGTAGAGTATACCAAGGCGCTTGAGATAACGATGCTGAAGGAACTAGGCAAATTGCATCTGTAACTTCGGAAGAAAGATGACCTATATTTGGGCAACCAGATGTAGGTGGCACATACCAGGGGGTAGCGACTGTTTACTAAAAACACAGGGCTCTGCAAAGTCAATAGACGACGTATAGGGCCTGACGCCTGCCCAGTGCTGGAAGATTAAAGGGAGGGGTGCAAGCTCTGAACTGAAGTCCCAGTGAACGGCGGCCGTAACTATGACGGTCCTAAGGTAGCGAAATTCCTTGTCGGGTAAGTTCCGACCCGCACGAATGGCGTAACGATTTCCCCGCTGTCTACAGTATCGACTCAGCGTAATTGTATTCTCGGTTAAGATGCAGAGTTCCCGCGGTTAGACGGAAAGACCCCGTGCACCTTTACTATAACTTTGCACTGGTATTAGAAATTAGATGTGCAGAATAGGTGGTAGACTATGAAGCAGAGGCGCAAGCAACTGTGGAGTCGAAATGTGAGATACCACCCTTCTAATTTTTGATATCTAACCATCAATCCTTGAATCAGGACTTGGGACAATGCATGGTGGGTAGTTTGACTGGGGCGGTCGCCTCCCAAAAAGTAACGGAGGCGCGCGATGGTTAGCTCAGGTTGGTCAGAAATCAACTGTTAGAGTGCAATGGCATAAGCTAGCCTGACTGCGAGACCCACAAGTCGAGCAGAGACGAAAG
The DNA here is from genome assembly GCA_031414475.1 of Rickettsiales bacterium. Taxonomy (GTDB): domain Bacteria; phylum Pseudomonadota; class Alphaproteobacteria; order Rickettsiales; family Rickettsiaceae; genus Megaera_A. Next base: position 3,006 of record JANNVO010000125.1, on the reverse strand, counting down.
TCGGTCATAGTGATCCGGTGGTCCCGAGTGGAAGGGCCATCGCTCAACGGATAAAAGGTACGCCGGGGATAACAGGCTGATGATCTCCAAGAGTCCATATCGACGAGATCGTTTGGCACCTCGATGTCGGCTCATCACATCCTGGGGCTGGAGAAGGTCCCAAGGGTACGGCTGTTCGCCGTTTAAAGTGGTACGTGAGCTGGGTTTAGAACGTCGTGAGACAGTTCGGTCCCTATCTGCCGTGGGTGTAGGAAGTTTGAGAGGATCTGCCTTCAGTACGAGAGGACCGAGGTGGACGTACCTCTGGTGTACCAGTTGTCGCGCCAGCGGCATAGCTGGGTAGCTAAGTACGGACGGGATAACCGCTGAACGCATCTAAGCGGGAAACCCACCTTAAAACTAGACTTCCCTATCAGAGCCGTGGAAGACCACCACGTTGATAGGCCAGGTGTGGAAGCATGGTAACATGTGAAGCTAACTGGTACTAATAGCTCGATCGATTTATTTTGCTTTGAGATACACGACTGCATGTAGTGTTAATTTTGCACAAGTGCGTCAGTATGTTAAGCAGTATAGGTTTTTATTCTTTATCAACGTAATATATCAGTACAAGCACTTTGTTCTAGATTAGAATCGACAAATTTGATTTAAGTGTCGAGTGCCCGGAGTCTATGTTTATAGATGAGGACACGAGATTCACGCAAAACCGCTTTTGTAGGTCAAATATAGAATAAAGTTAAAAAGTTTGTATTGCTAGCTTGGTGGTTATAGCGTGGGTGAAACACTCGATCCCATTCCGAACTCGGAAGTGAAACCCCACAGCGCCAATGGTACTTTGCCCTGAGGCACGGGAGAGTAGGTCGCTGCCAAGCTTGCAATGCAAACTTTTTTTATGTCCAATGGTTCAACTTGGGGTTGAGAAAATATCAAAAATAAGTTTCTTTTATGAGCACAAATGAAAGCCAGATAGAAAAAGATTTTAGGGTAGCTCTTGAGCATCAAGGAATAATATTGAGTGAAAAGGAAGGTGCTATTTATAAAACATCTGAAGAATTAGAAGAAATAAGTCGTAAAACGTTTTACTTAGTGCTGAAAACTGATAATGCTTGGAAAATCTTCTTTATTTTTGTAATTACAGTATGTGTTGGGAATATTATAAATATTATTTTATTTCAGGTGGCATATTTTGATTTTTTGATAAATAGAATTCTCGGACCTCTAGCATGTGTAATATTAATTGTAAATGTTTTTATATTACCATTCTTATGGTATTTATTTAAGCCTAATGGTAAAAGTTTAAAAAACAAATTTAAAGAAATTGTATTGATTTTTTCTTATCCATTTAAGTATTTTTTTAGTATTATTATCTTATGTTTTACTTTTAGCTCAATAGAATTTCAACTGTATAAATTAATTTCTTCATTTGTTGATGAAAGGATTAAAGTAATATTATATATTACATCATTTGCTTTATTATTTGCTATTTTGATCCATTCGATACAGCAACTTTTAGCTTTTGTTCATAAAAAATGGTTGTTTTTAAGTATTAGTAATGTGTCGCTTATTGGGTTTTCAGTTATAAGCAGTGTTATAGTTGTACCATTTGTTGTATTTGTTAAACTAATTGAAGGGCATGATAAATATGAAATATTGTTGTTACGAGCAGAAATATATTGTATTACTAGCACACTTCTGTTTGTTTATTTTATAATCCTTACGCAAAATTTTTTAGTCACAAAAAAATATAAAGCTAAGTATGAGTTACTGCTTAAGTACGCTGAGGACAAAATTCATAACTCACCTAAATAATAGGCTCAATGACCTTATGTTTAAAATTAAATCTTGGGGTTTTTCTATTGAAAAAAGATCAAAGCCATTAAAAACATAAGTGATAGCCACCCATGCCACATAACATAAACATTGCGGAGCTTTATTACGAAGCAATGAATAACAAAGATTTAAATAAAATTGCATTATATTTGCATCCTAAAGTCAAGTTTTTAGGTCCTTTGGCCGAATTAGATGGGAAAGATGCTGTTCTTGAATCGGCTAAAGGATTTTTAGGAATTGTTGATTCTGTAAAGATGCGAGTAAATTTCGCTTTTGGCAATCAGGTTATGCTAGCCTACGATCTGAACTGCGTTTCACCAATTGGTACTATTCGTGTAGCTGCGCTTATGACATTTGAGGATAATCTTATTTCATCTATTGAATTGTTTTTTGATGCTCGTGCTTTTGATAAAAAAAACTAGATTAATTTTATTGAATTTGTAGAGATTTTTGTACTGGGCGGTGTTGTGTCATACGCTCTGTCATCCTGAACTTGATTCAGGATCTTCTTTTGTCTCATGAGATCCTGAGTCAAGCTACGGATGACTTGTTTCTAACGATACTACATTGCCTAATAAACCTATAGTAACTTCTTCTTGCCCATAGTTTAGGTTAACAACTGGTTTATCATTTCCCCTGCGACTTTGTTGCAAAGTTCTGCAACAATAATTGAAAAATGCATTTAATGTTCATTTAAAAATTGATAATTAATTAATATGCTGACACACTTAATCAAGGTTTGATGAATTAATTAGCTATTTTGCGCTTCTAGTTAGCTATGCTGCTTACCTAATTCAATGTGATTCACTATATTTAGGTGCATTATGTTAGTTAAGTTTACTATCTATTTGCGTTTACTCAATAACTTATAGATTTTAAGTAAAATAATTTAAGGGTATTACTATGATGAATATACTAAAATTCGTGTCAGGCGCGTTGTTATTGCTTGTAAGTTTAACAGGGCTGGCAGAAGAGAAACAATTTTCTTCTGAAATTAAGGAGAAACTACAGACAAAAATGGAGTCGTTGATTAAAGAAATTAATGCACCAGGATTCAATGTGGGGATATGGATACCAGGTGAAGGAGAGTGGCAAAATTCCTTTGGTGTTGCAGATAAAGAGACTGCAGAAAAAATGAGTCTAGAGAATCACTTTCGTATAGGTAGTATCACCAAA
>JANNVO010000124.1:0-2041 GCA_031414475.1 Rickettsiales bacterium | reverse complement strand
GGGTCGGTCAGCGCCATGTTGATGGCCATCAGGCTGTAGTTCACCGGGTTGTTCACTTCGTGCAGCAGGCCCGCCGACAAGGTGCCCAGGGCGGCCATTTTTTCGCGTTGCACCAGCTGGCCCTTGACTTCGGCGAGGGCGCGGTTGGTGTTCTGGAGAGCGGAATTTTGCGCGGCCACCTGCTCTTGCAAGGAAAACATTCGCAACCGTCCCAGCTCCATGAAATAAGCGCAGCCCGCCGAGATGACCGCAGAAAACGACAGGAACAGCATATTGGTAGAGAACTGGGCGGTGTCCTGAATTCCACCAGGATGAAGAAGGCAGGCCAGTGCGTAAACCACGCAGGTAAAAATGCCGTACGCCAGTCCTTCAAGGTGATTGACCGGCACGATCATGCTTCCGCCGAAGAAGGCCAGCTGCAAACCCACGAAGTAGATGGACGCTGCGCCGTCGGTCACTGCAATCATCCAGCCGATCATGATCTGCGGCAGTACCAGCCAAAGAAAAGTCAGCGAGCGTACATAAGGTCGGCCCCGGTCTGTCAGGATAAGCAGCAATATCAGGATCGTGAGTCCTGCGACCAGGACGCGGGCTGCAAAAAATTCCTTCAACTGGCCTGGGTACATGCCGTAGTCGAGACCAACGCCCAAAAGCACCAGCAAGACAGAAAACAAACTACCTGTCTTGCTGTGGGCAATGCGCAGATCGAGCAGTGCCTGGTTGTAGCGGTGCAGGGTATGGCGAGAGAGGGACAAACGCTGCATCTCAGGTCAGTGCGGGGACACGGAACTCGGCGAAGACATTCACGCCTGTGACGTCGGTGTAGATGCGAGTGTCTTCTCGGGGCGACGGCAACACGGCTTCAATGCTGCGCTCATCGCGGTAGATCAGATGCCATTCCAGCACATGCTCCATCACGCCGGTTTGTGGGTTGCTGGAGTGCACATTTGTCACCAGAACGCTGCCACCTTCACGGCTGCGCTGCACAAAATACTGCAACAGCCGTGCGCACACCTTGTCCGACAAATAGTCAAACAAGCCTGCACAGTACACAAAGTCGAACAGCTCGCGGTCCGCATTCACGTCGCGACGAACCGCACGCTTGAGCAAGTCATGAACTGATTCGTGCACATACTGAATGGACACCGTCTTCCCGCGCGCGCGCGCGGCGTTGTCCAGGCAGGTACGCGTATAGGCCAGCGTTTCCTCGCTGAAGTCCACCAGGGTGAATGACAGGCGACCCGGATCCGGATGCGTTTCAATGAAACGCTGAATTTCTACCGCTGGCCCACAACCCACATTGAGGATGCTGACCTGCCGCTGCTCTTTTTCTGCAATGTCTGCGGCCCGGTTGAGGTAGCCCACCAGCGTGTCAATTCGGTTGCGGTGCGCTTCGGCCACAGCAGCCTGCAAAAACTGGGCGTTGACCACCTGGAAATAAGTGCTTTTACCCTGCTGTGGATCACCCAGAATCTGATTGACCATTTCATAGTCGCCGGCATAGCCGAGGGGTTTGGCGAAGGTGCGGTACACAAAAGGCGCGCGAAGCAAAAGAGGGTGCAAAGCCGTTTGTACAAAGCTGCGGTGCGTAGCTGCGTCTTCAGCCGCCACCGACTTGGTTTCGTCTTCTATCCAGGCGAAATACTCGGCACCCTTCGCCATAATCGGTGTGGCGAGATCCAGAAATACATCAGACCGGATACGCCCGTCTTCGTTGCGGGGCAGCACGCCACTCATGTCCGCCTGGTCTGCCCATCGGGAAGTCTCTGACAAAAAGGCCCTGGTTTCGCTGACTGCAACCTGGTAGCTCCGGGCAATGCGAAACCGGGTTTGCCAGTCTTCAACAAAACGCTGCGCCTCGTCCGACACACGCGACATATCGTGTTGGACAACGTTCAGGTCTGACCATTCGTCAACGAGAGCCACCGACACCACCGCCATCAGCCCGGTGTTCAGCAAGCTGGTCACCACCGCCTTGCCTTTGTAGATGCTCCGTTCGCCCGAGCGGACCGTCAGCTCGGCGAGCACCTCGCTCACCTGG
>JANNVO010000123.1:0-10870 GCA_031414475.1 Rickettsiales bacterium | reverse complement strand
CAATCAAATCGCTGTTAATAAGAACTGCTCCAAGCAGCATCTGCTCAGCATGGACATTGGCCGGTAATTTTCGGAGTAAATCGTGCTCTAGTAATGTTTGACTCATATTTTTATATATTTGTTTTAGTTCATATTCAAAGCGCAAGCACGTCATTCTGAACTCGTTGGGGCTACGCCTGCCTTCGGCCCAGCAGCTTCTTCTGTCTCATGAGATCCTGAATACAAGTTCAGGATGACTATATCTTTGCGCTCATACAGTCATGCCGGGCTCGATCCGGCATCTTCTTCTACCTCATGAGATCCTGAATCAAGTTCAGGATGACTGCAAAATTAGTTATAAGTCTCTTAGAAATTTATCAGCCTCTAAAGCTGCCATACAACCAGTACCCGCAGCGGTTACTGCTTGACGATAAATTTTATCTTGAACGTCCCCGGCAGCAAATACTCCTGGTATATTAGTTTTAGTGGAATCAGGTGCCGTAATTATATAACCTTCCTCATCCATTGTTATTTGGTTCTTAAAAATATCCGTATTTGGTTTATGCCCAATAGCAATAAATACACCCGCGCACTCTAGGTTCGATATTTCATCAGATTTAATATTCCTGATTTTTACACCAGTTACAGATTTAGGGTTATTGGTGCCTACAACTTCTTCTAAAACACTGTCCCAAATTACTGATATTTTATCATTTTCAAACAATCTTTCTTGAAGTATTTTTTCAGCCCTGAATTCGTTCCGGCGATGAACAATATAAACTTTTTTGGCGTGGTTAGTAAGGTATAAGGCTTCTTCAACGGCAGTGTTTCCACCACCTATTACCACAACCTCCATGCCTTTGAAGAAAAATCCATCACATGTGGCACACCCCGATACACCAAACCCTTGAAATTCTTGTTCTGACTTAATTCCTAACCATTTAGCTTGAGCTCCTGTGCAAATTATTAGGCTATTAGCTTCGTATAAATTTCCTGATGATGTATAAGCTTTAAATGGCTTCGTTTTAAGATCAATTTTTTCAACGTAGTCATGAACAAGTGTAGTGCCAACTTTTTCTGCTTGCTTCTCCATTTCTTGCATCAGCCACGGACCTTGGATTGTTTCTGCAAATCCTGGGTAGTTTTCAACGTCAGTAGTAATTGTCAGCTGGCCACCTGGTTGCATTCCATGTATTAAAATAGGCTCAAGCGATGCTCTGGCTGCATAAATTGCCGCACTTAGGCCAGCTGGTCCTGAGCCAATAATCAGGACTTTAGTTTTAGTGATAGATTGTTCCATAGTTTACCGTGATTTAAGTTTTATTATGTCTATATAAATAAGTTATTTATATCAACTATGTAGCTGAATTCCTTCGAGGAAAATTGTAGCCATAATAGGCATGTATAGTAAAACAAAGAGCAAAGAAAGCAATACCGCGGTTGCCACTTTCTCTGGATAAATTTTATACAGTGACGCTAGTACAATTGTATTGGTAGCCATTGGGGCAACGCACAGCAGTTGTAAGGCGTTATAATAGTTGACATCAAGCCATTTAAAATAAAAACGATCTAGTAAAATAAATATATTAAATAGCACCGGATAGAATAGAAATTTGCTAGCAAATGCTGCCGCAGTAAATTTTATGTCAAAGTCAAATTCTCTAATGCTTGATAAGGCAAGTCCAATAGTTACCATACCCAATATTGAAAAAGCACCCTTCATATTATTAATAAAATCATCAAAAAAATCAGGTAGATGGAAGCCTAAAAGACTCATTGTGCAACCCAAGAAGAACGCGTTTAAAATTGGTAATCTTGCTACTCTCAGTACGCTTTGCTTGAACGTTCCAACACTTCTTGCGCAAAAATAACAGCCAACTGATGATTCGCAGATAGAAATACCGATCAAGCCAAGTGCATAAATGCTAAGTGTGTGATCATCAAATAGTGCCGCTGCAATAGGCAAAACTACGTACCCGCTGTTTCCAGTTCCGGCGGATAGAGCTAAAATATTTCTATGTGAATCTTGCCAAACTTTTCCATATAGCCAGTAGCTGAAAAGACTTAACATTGTGCATAGAGTGAAAGTTAGGGCTGAAATTCCAAGAGAATTCAATGTCAGCTCAGCGCTTGTTGGAATGGCAAAAAATACAATAGGAGCAACAAAATAGAATAATAACGAAGCTATACTATCCTTTTCTACATTAGAAAATCTACCTGATAAAAATCCAATCAATACGCTCAAGAGTGAGGACAATACCTTAAAAAATACCAGACTAAATACTGCCATAATAAAGTTAAATTTTTAATAACCCAATATTGTTTCTAATGTTATTTGTGGTTTATTATAACAATTTACTCGAAATCAATCTACCGAATATTTGGCTATTTTTACTATGTCATGTTAATTGTATAAAAAACTCTTGAATGTTTGGGATGGACGCTATATATTACGAGGCTTAAAAAGTCTGAAACACAATATGAGCTCACCAGAGCTCGAGAAGAAATTTGGAGATTTAGTTAAGATGAGCGAAGCATTAACTCTAGCAGCAGAACTGCGCGAAGAATTGGGAACAGGAGCTTCTAGAGCTTTAAGAAAAAGAGGCATGGTGCCAGCAACAATTTATGGCGCAGGCAAGGAACCTTTGTCGATTTCAGTAGAAGAAAAGGAAATAACCAAATATTACAGAAAGCCTCAGTATATTTCTCAACTATTTGAACTTGAAATTGGTCAAAAGAAATTTAAGGTTCTGCCAAAAGCTATTCAACTTCATCCAATAACTGATATTGTAAGTCATGTTGATTTTGTATTTTTAGAAAGTAAAATGCAAAAAATGCATGTACCAGTTGTGTATTCAAATAAAGATGTTTGTTTAGGTGTTAAAAGAGGCGGATATTTCAACACGGTAAAAAGATTTGTGACAATTCTTTGTCCAGTGGGAAAGTTACCACGCAAAATTGAAATTGATGTTATTGCAATGCCAATAGGATCGTCATTGAAAGCAAAAGAGTTGTCTATTCCAGAAGGCTCGAAGCTTCTGGAGAATCCTAATTTTGTTATAGCATCAATTGTTGGTAAAAAAGGTAAGTCTGATGAAGTTGATGAAGCTTCTACGCAAGCCGAGCCAGCTAAAAAATAATACTAATTGAATACCCTGGCTATATATGTACAAAATTGTTTTATATATATATTGATGTCATTATATTGATGTCATTCCCGCGGAAGCGGGAATCTAGTGTTTTAGCCATTTTGTCATGGATTCTCGCCTTCGCGAGAATGACAATAAGGAATACTAAATCTCTGAAAGCATTTTGACGGAGAGACTAGTAAGTACTGTAAACTGAGGTTGAGTAATGTTCCTAATTGTTGGACTTGGTAATCCTGGTAGGGAGTATAGTGATACCAGGCATAATGTTGGCTTTATGACTCTGGATGCATTATCTAGGGAGTATGGGTTGGTGTTTCAAAGCAAGCCAAGATTTAACTCTCAACTAGCACTTGGAGAGCATGGCTCTGAAACTGTTATACTTTGCAAACCGGAAACTTACATGAATCTATCTGGCGAAGCGGTTCAGCCAGTTTCTTCCTACTACAAAATTTCATTAGATAAGATTATAGTCATTCATGATGACATTGATCTCCCTTTTGGTAAGATCGGCTATAAAATAGGAGGTGGAGCAGGTGGGCATAATGGTTTAAAATCCCTGGATAGGCATCTTGGATCAAATTATCACAGAATAAGAATAGGAATTGGTAGACCAGAGGACCCAGTTTACGAAATTTCAAACTTTGTACTTGGAAAATTTTCTAGAGAAGAAGAATTAGTTATTTTCAGAAATATTGATTTGATAACTAGCAAAATTGCTCTCTTGATCTCAAGAGATGTTGAGGCATTTAAAAGAGCAATTTCTGTTTAAAGATAGCACGCAGAATAGCTTTATGTTATGCTGATAACGATACCGTATTAAGTGAGAGCCCCAAACTCGAATGTTTATTATATAGATCCTGAAAAATAATGTTTGACTCAAAATTAAATTTTAATTTAAGTATTCTTATTAAATTTTAACAAAACTAATGAGTATATTACAATGTCAAAGAAAAATAACCTTTTTAATCCTTACCACATGAATGCTGCTGAATTAGAGGCCCTCAATTTTGTCGATCCTCAATGTTTAGATAATTCAGAAAAAAATGTTTTGCTAGGATGGTTGATACGCAATGCAAATCCAGAGGATTTAAATTCACAGTTTAAGATATATAATCACTTATTTTCAAATGAGCTTGGCTTCAAAATAGAAGATCTAATTTCAGAAAATAGTTCAGTTCGCCATAAAGCCCGAGAAAAATTCGAAGAACGTCTTGCAAAAGAAAACCCTTCAAAACACGATCAAGATTTGAATTCAGATATTAATGAAATGATATACTATGAATTAAAATTATTTAATGAACCAAACATACTACCTACGGGTGAAATTAGTGAGAATATTGATTAGTCATCCTGAACGCAGATATCAGGATCTCAGGAAGCAGAAGAAGACCCAGGGTTAAGCCAGGGATGACGGTGTGAACCCCAAAGAATAGTCATTCAACAAGAAATATAAGTAAGGAATATTAATTATGAGACTAAAATGTGGAATCGTTGGTTTACCTAACGTTGGTAAATCAACTTTATTTAATGCCCTAACTGCAAGTAGCAATGCAGAAGCAGCAAATTACCCTTTTTGTACGATTGAACCAAATACTGGTGTTGTACCAGTACCGGATTCTCGCCTTAATAAGCTAGCCGAAAATGCTGGTTCTGCTAAGATCATACCGGAGTTTATTGAATTTGTTGATATCGCTGGTCTCGTTAAAGGTGCTAGTAAGGGAGAGGGGTTGGGTAATAAATTTTTATCTCATATTAGAGAAGTTGATGCCATTATCCATGTTCTTCGTTGCTTTGAAGATACGGATATTACTCATGTACATGGCAAGGTTGACCCTGTGGAAGATGCTGAAGTAATAGAAACAGAGCTAATAATCGCAGATCTAGACTCTGTTGATAAGCGTTTGCCTAATTTAATAAAAAAGGCTAAGACAGATAAAGCACTGCAGTTGCAAGTAGAACTTCTAGAGATTTGTAGAAAAGTTCTGGAGGAGGGGAGACCTCTTCGATCTTTAATAGGAAAAGTTGATGAAAAAGAACTTAGCTCACTGCAACTCCTTACTTCAAAGCCAATTTTATACGTATGTAATGTTCTAGAATCTGAGGCATCAACTGGTAATACTCATTCACAAAGGGTAGAGCAAAAGGCATCTGCTGAAGGTGCGAGTGTAGTAATTATTTCTTCTAAAATTGAAGCAGAAATATCGATTCTAGAAGATCCAGTGGAAAAACAAGAATTTCTTGAAAGTCTTAATTTATCAGAACCTGGTCTTAGTAAAATTATTAAATCAGCGCATTCTCTTCTTGGCTTAAAGTCGTTTTTTACAATTGGACCAAAAGAAGCTCATGCTTGGACTTTTGCCAGTGGATCTCTTGCGCCTGCTGCTGCTGGTATCATACATACTGATTTTGAAAAAGGTTTCATCAGAGCTGAAGTTATTTCCTGCGAAGAATATCTTGCAATTGGAAGCGAAGCTAAGGCAAAAGAGCTTGGCAAAATGAGAGTAGAAGGAAAAGATTACGTTATGCAAGATGGGGACGTTGTACATTTTAGATTTAATGTTTAGCAAATTTATGTGAGATAATAGATGATACAGGATTCTGGTTTTTATAAAGCTGTTATATTGGGATTTAAAAATTACTTTGATTTTAACGGTAGGGCGTCTAGGGCGGAGTTTTGGCTTTTTTCTTTGTTTTTCACCGTTTTAGGTACACTTGCTGATTTATTACCCATACCAATTCCCTTGATAGTTTCTCTTATTTTTATTATACCTGGCATATCCATTAGTGTTCGTAGATTGCATGATGTTAATTACAGAGGATGGTGGGCATTACCTGTTATTAACATTTGGGCTTTGGTACTTTCTTTCTTCAAAGGAGACAGTGAACTCAATCGTTTTGGAAGTTGTCCTGATCCCATAAAAATTACGTTACTTGATATCTTTTTGATAGTTATTTCTATAATTGTCTTACTTATTTTGATTGTCTTAAATGTCATAACTAGCGCGGATCAGGTTAATTAGTTATGAAACTAATAGGACAAGTTCCACCAATTTTGCTTTATTGCCTTATCTCTCTTTCAACCCTGACTGAAACAGTTTATTCAGCGGCTCTGCCTGAGATAGCAAAGCAGTTAAATACTGCTGGCAGCGTTGCTCAATTATCTACTACTGTATATTATATTGGCTTTGCTTTAGGGATCTTTACTTTAGGCAGAATATCAGATATTTACGGTAGGAAGCCAGTAGTATTATTTGGTATTAGCTTTTATATTATAGCTACTTTTATTATAAGCAAATCTACTAATATAGAAATGTTTATCTTGTTTAGGTTCACCCAGGCCTATGGGGCCAGTGTGGGATCAGTAATTGCTCAAGCTATGGCACGTGATTCTTATAAAGGGTGGGAGTTGTCATATGTTTATGCTAGTGTTTCAACCATCATGGCATTTGTGCCATCAATTGGGTCGGCACTAGGTGGGTATATCATCGAGTATTTTGAGCAATGGCAATATATTTTCTATTTTCTTATTTTACTATCAGGAATATTACTTATTGTATATATAAGGTTTCTTCCAGAAACTAATGCATACATTGGAGCCGAAAGAAATAGTAGATTTTTTACAGTACTAAAAGTTGCGTTAAATGACAAAACTCTTCTTACCTATGCTTTTATAGTTGGGGTATATAACGGTATTTGTTTTGGTTTTTATATTCAGGCTCCATTTATTTTCATTGAAAAATTAGAAATGTCTCCGTCAAATTATGGTAAGCTATTTTTAGCTTTGAGTGCTGCCAACCTATCAGGAGGGTTAATTACCAGGGCTCTGGTGCGTAAATTTGTCAGTACGCTTAAAATACGCATTGCTGGTTTTATCTTGAGTGCAATTGGTTGCATACTTCTGCTAATTGGCTCACAGATTGATACGGATCAAGCAACATATGTTGCGCCGCTGATTTTTGGACCAATGGCAATACACCTTATGGGGCATGCCATGGTTGTTCCAATGCTACTAAGACACGCGCTAGAGGATTATCACAAAGTAACAGGATCTGCTGGCTCTATCTTTGGCTCAATGTATTATCTGATGACAGCCGGTGTCAGTTTTATGATCTCAACGTTTCATAGCAATACAATAAATAACTTTGCTTATTTATTTGCATTATTGTTCTCGATGTCTCTTGTGTTGTTTTATTATAGCAACAGTAGTAAGTTACGGGCACAGTAGAAACGCCGATATATCTGAGTGTTAGGCTTTATTAATTATAACTATAGTAAAGCGCATTAAAATGGCAAAAGAAGTCATCCTGAACTTAATTCAGGATGACTTCTTTTACCATATAGTAGTTCGTGTATCTGCATCTAAGACAAAATCATGCTCACTTAGATTTGAAATCAAGGTATTAAATTTATCCTGGTGTGTAACAATATTTTTAACATATTCACAGCATCAACCAAGACGTTTAGTAAATAATTAAATCAAGTATTAACTGATTGATGCTGCTTGAGAATGATCAGTAGTACTACCTATAACATTAACTTCATTAGCATCAACAAGACTATCTCTTGAATTAACTTCATCAAGACGATCTTCTTTTGATTGAAATAAATCTATCATTCCTCCTTGCCTAACTAACTTTGGAGGAATAAAAACACCTTGTTCTTCATTTTGCTCTAAGAGGCATGAAGTTACTAGATTATGTTTAAACCATTCCTTAATTTTTTGCCCTGCAGTTTTTTCTTTTGCCATAATAACCACCTCTGAAAATAAATAAAATTCTTGTAAAGCACTAGGTAAAGTAGAGTATTTTGACCTCAATTATGTGGTAAAGCTTCAGTCTATATGATCGGTACTGCCTATGGTAATAACTTCTTCATGAGAGCTATCTCTAAGGCTATCACCTAGTCCGTGAAGTAAATCACTAGCTATCTTACCACCAACTTCCCCTGTTTTGCCAGGATGCTTATCTTTAATAGCCTGTTCTGCTAAATCTCCGGCTAAGTCCAATGCTTCATCTGTTACTTTCAAACAGCAGGGTACTAGCTTTTGGAACCATTCCTTAACTTTCTGTCCTGTAGTTTTTTCTTTTGCCATAATAACCACCTCCCAGATTTGTATACGACCTTTATTGGGTATACAGTTTGATTATCTGCTCATACAATTAAGAATTGGTAAACAATAAACTAAGCGTAAAACTCTATCATGATAGCTTAACTAAGGTCATAGATACCCCCACAATTACACTTGTATCTTAATGTGGAAGGGGTACTACCTGGCCCCATTAAGATACCAGTAACTTAATAAATTATCTATTTAAAAAAGCTCTAAAAGATCCCCATTTATCTGAATATCTTCTCCCAAACGATCCGAAACGCTTTCAGCTTGGGTAAGGGCTATATTACCTCGTGATTCTTCGTCAAGTTTTTCATTTATCTCCAAGAGTACTGAATGGTTTTGAGCAAGAGGCATTGTCTCTGAATGAGGAGATAATTTATTTAATTCTATAAAATGATTTATTATCTTGATTTCCCCAGTATCAAGATTGAGTGAGTCAATGTTAGTTTCATTCCAAATGGTAGCTAATTGTTTAACAGGAATAGCAGCCAATGCTCCTTGAAGATCTTTCTCAGATGCTTTTGAGCTTAGAATTAAACCAATAACTGTAACATCGCGTGCTTGTCCAGCCTTCAAAGTAAAATCATAGCCATTTTTTGCAAAAGCTTCTAGCGCAGGTACCGAGCAACACATAGCAGCTAGGTGTAGTGGGGTCATGTCGCTAACGTAATCGTTTCTTGCTCCTTTCTCAATTAAAAATATGGCTATTTTTACGAAGTCTGTATGAATCGTTCCCTCAAATATTGCTTTATAAAGAGGAGGTTTATCACCCTTGCCTTTATTTATATCCGCTCCTATTACTTCTACTAAGTACTGTACTTTTTCATAATATCCTCCATTTTTGTTAATATCATTTCTTATACTATCATAAAGCAGCGTTGTTCCCTTTGGTCCTAATATATTTACTGCATACGGATTAATATTATAACTGAAAGGATTAGGTATTTTCTTTTGGATTTTTTCGTTTACAAAGCCTTCTTTAACTCCACTGTAATCTCTTGGACGTTTCATATTTCTACCTTATCTTTTTTACTTCTTATTATTTAACTCTTTTAAGGACACCTATCGATGGGCCATCACTCCTTATCAGAATTTCGCGAGATAACTTATCACCTCTTGTTTTTAAAAGAAATAGATTTTTGAGAACTGCACCATCCTTTAGCTAGATTTCATCCCTATTTAGTATACGCTATTATTAGAAAATTAAAAAAACAGGGAGATTGCTTTATGATAAAAACTGCTAGTTTAACTCCCGAAGAAAAAGAAATTATAATAAATAAAGGTACAGAACATAGTTATACCACAAATGATAATGAATATTTATCAAAAGGAACCTATATTTGTAGAAATTGCGGTGTAGCATTATTTGACTGCAAAGATAAATTTCATTCCCATACAGGATGGCCTAGTTTTGATCAAGAGTTAGGGAATACAGCGATACTTCAGCCTAATTCAAATGATCCACGGAGTGAAGTAATCTGTAATAAATGTAATTCGCATTTGGGACATGTTTTTTGGGGTGAAGAATATACACAGCTAAACACAAGATATTGTATTAATTCCTTAGCTTTGGATTTTGTCCCACATGATAATATAAGTGATACAGAAGAAGTCATTGTAGCAGCTGGATGTTTCTGGGGGGTAGAGTACCTATTTAATAAACTGGAGGGTGTACTAAAAACAGATGTGGGTTATACAGGTGGATTTATTAATTATCCTAGCTATGAACAAATCTGTAATAGTGATACGGGACATGTGGAAGCAGTTAGAGTTACTTATGACCCAAAGGTAGTTAATTACTCTCGCGTAATACAATATTTCTTTGAAATACATGATTTTGTACAAGTTAATGGGCAGGGGCCAGATATTGGTGAACAGTACTTAAGTAGAATATTTTATTATACGGAAAGGCAGTATAAACTAGCCTATAAAGAAATTCAGTATTTACAAAATATTGGTTATAAAGTATCTACCCAGCTACAGCCAGTCACGACATTTTGGAAAGCCGAACTGTATCACCAGCACTATTATAACAAAAATTCTAAGCAACCTTACTGCCATGTTTGGAAAAAAATTTTTTGAAGATGGTATTACTCAACTACAAAATCGAAATAGGTATCCTTAAAAGGCTCGTTCTTTAAAGTATAATGCCACCATTCTTCCTTATATTCATCGAAGCCATGCCTACTCATGATTTTGCGAAGATAATTGCGCAATTTTAAAAATTCATTATCTATTAAACTACTATCATGGTGAGAGGCTTCTCCAAACAAATCAAAGGAAGAACCCATATCCACCGTGCCATCATCTAGGAATGGTATCCAACTGCTATCTTTAAATGGGCGATTAGTAAAGACAGGTTTGTTTTTCAGTTTGTCTCCTCGTTTTATAATCGTGACATCTACAGTACTGCCCCTGCTATGGCTAAAACTTTCAGCTATGTACCCTAATTTAAATATGTCTGCCTTATTTATTATAGGATAATATTTTTCTCTCTGAGTTTGGTCATTAATATTTTCTCTCCACCGCTTAAAAAACTCAACTGCGCGTTTTGGCCTGTAAGCATCATAAATCACAAGAGAGTAACCATCTTTTAACAATTCCTGCTGAACTTTTGACAGAGCTTTAG
>JANNVO010000122.1:0-3222 GCA_031414475.1 Rickettsiales bacterium | reverse complement strand
TTCCTGCACATGGCGGATGTCCGCGCCGTTCTCGTGCATGTGGGTCGCGCAGGAATGGCGAAACAAATGCGACGCGCCGGGCTTGGTGATCCCGACGCGCTTCATCTGCTTGGCGTGTTTTCTGAGGGACGGACCTTTTTTCTCCGCATCCGGGGCCACCGGAATCGTCCCAAATTCGCCTAAAGTTAGCGCCATTCAGGCCCGACCCCATTTATTAGCGCGCTAACCTTCATGGCCCCCCTTCACGCCGCGCCATGATTTCGTCGAGGTCCCGCATCGTTCACGCTATCGAAAAGTGGCTTAATCCCGTGCCATTCTTTACTACCCCATTCATTTTCCCTTCCTTATAATTGGCTCCCATTTTACTCGTTTCCCAGACAGGATAACAGAATCATTGTCGTAAATCATCAAAATTCTTCCGGATTTTGATAAGATGTCTCTTGGGTTTGCTTTCGTATCAATAACCCATAAAAACCTAGTCCCTTTAGGAAATCTTTGAGCTATTTTGGCGACCTCGTTAGACGGAAAATTTAGTGAAGCCGGCCCTTTGAAAACTTTTTCCACGACAAGTTCATGTTTTTTGTCGACTCTCAAGACAGCCACGATGTCAGCACGACTTATCTGTTTCTCTCCAAATTCAAAGTTCAAGCACAATGCGATATGAGTGGAAAGAATCCACGAAATCAAAATTTTAATATTTATCTTTTTTGATGTAATTTGAAGCATTCGATTGTTTATTTAAATGGATTATCTAAAACGGGTGGCTTGACAGTTGGGAAGGGGAATGGAACTTCTACCGTAGAACCTTTAGCAGGATCAACGGTGTCCAAAGCCTTTTTTAGAAGTTTAGTATCAGGATTTAACTCTTCGAAATCTTTTTTCATTTTGTCCGAAAACTCTGGCTCTCTTAAAACCCTTTGCGCTGAATCAAAGACTTCGGATTCACTTGTATCCGAGCATTTTTTGCCAGGGAAGGGGGTGTCACCAACGCAACACCATTGGCATTTTATCGACTTGACATCATCCCAAGCTACAAAAAAGTCTGGGAACAAAGGAACAGCAGCTTCAAGCAAAGCCGTATTCGCCGCATCTTCAACCGCAGATTTAATGGCTTGATCAATTTCAATATGTCTCCCCGCTCCTTCGACCTCGTGAAGAGTCCATAGGCTTGGAGATTTGGGAAGCCGTTCTCGCCAACCAACTTTCGCTTGGCACTCATAGTAAGTAGATACCACCTCGATTAAACCTAAGTATTCAACAGATCCAATGAGTTGATTGGAAGCAAACCCATACAGATTGACTCCTCCCCTCTCCTCAATCGGGTCCCTCGATGGCCACCTTCCCGTCACCGGGTCGTAAAATCTGTAACCGTAGTAGTACAGCCCGGTTTCAAAATCCAATGGCTTCGTGCTGAAGCGGTAATTGAATTGGCCTGTGCCGTCCGTGTTGACCACGGTGTTCCCGAACGGATCATATTCAAAGTGGGCGGCAGTGTCGCCGTTCGTGGCGAGGTATTCGCTGACGTTCCCGTTGCCGTCATAGGTCGGATAGTAGAAGGTCCCGCCCTGCTTTTCCGCCAGCAGCCCGCCGACGCCGCCGGCTCCCTGCATCGAACCACTGAGGTCCAAGCCCCAGGTCCGGATTTCCGACAGCGTGGTGCCAGTGTATTCGGCGATGCAGTTCCAGCCGTCGTAGATGAAGAGCGTGGTGGTGCCGCCGACGGTCTTGGCGATGCGGCGGGAAAGTGCGTCGTAGAGGTAGGTGGTGTCCACGCTGTTGACCGTGACGCTGGTCAGGCGGTTCTCCGCGTCCCACGCGAGAGTGCTAAGGGAATCGTGCGCCGGGAGCGGGTAGGCAGTGGCGTTCCCGTCGGTGTCGTGAATTGGCTCGCGAGTTGTACCGGCCTTTTTGATGCCTGCGTACTGATTGAGAACGTTTGCGCCGGGTTGGGACGGGGTGCCGCTGTTCACGACGCCGAAGTATTCGGTAAGGAGGTTGGTGCCGGGAGTGAATGTCAGTACATCCTCCTCGAGGGCAAATGTTCCCACGGCTGACGTACGGCGGTTGCCTATGGAATCGTAGCTGAAGGCGCGGTCGATGTCATCCCCCTCCGCGTCTGCGGTTTCCAACTGGCCGAGGGTGTCGTAGGCCCAGTCGGTGGCACCCGGGTTCGACGCATGGCTGCCGCCGAGAGAAAATGCGGTGGTGAGATCGGTGCGTTGTCCGATGCTGTTCACGCTGTAAGTGTAGCTGGATCGGGTGGTTCCGCCAGCTGTACTTGATGTATTTGAGATGCTGGCGAGGGCGTCGCGCCGGGCCTCGTAGGTGCGGAGAGTCTGGAGGACCGGACTCCCGGCCTTGGTGAGGGTGTAGGGCATGAAGTCCTGCTTGCTGCCGCCGGTGGAGCCGATCCGTGGGTCGGCCGCGGTGGTCTGGTTATATAGGTAGCCGTAGGTGAGTGTTTTCTGAGGGACGGACCTTTTTTCTCAATTTGACCTTTTTTCTCAATTTCGATCTGACCCGTCACGGCTTCGCCAAGGGCGAGTGAGCGCCGCCACTACCCCGCCAGAAGCCGGAAATGCACCTCAGCTTTGTGCACCATTCCCTCAGAAGGTTTATGGATTGAAGAAGGAGGGGAGTTAGAAAACCATTTTCTCTGTTTTCTCGACGGCTGGAAATCCCCCTCCGATGCTGGGCCGCGTGGCGGAGCTGATCCTGGAAATCGACAAGGTGGTGAAACGCTTCGACGGCTTCACGGCGGTCGACGGCGTGTCGCTCGAAGTCCGCGCCGGCGAAACGGTCGGGCTGCTGGGGGTCAACGGCGCGGGCAAGACCACGCTGATGAACATGATTCTCGGGCTGACCACGCCGACCTCCGGGACGATCCGGGCCTTCGGGATGGACTTGCAGAAGCACCGCCTCGAAATCCTCCAGCGGGCGAATTTCTGCACCACCTACGCGACCCTGCCGGGAAACCTGAAAGTCCGGAGCAATCTGGAGATTTTCGCCCGGCTCTACTCGGTCCCGAAGCCGAAGCAAAAGGTCGCCGACCTGCTGGAACTGCTGGAAATCACCAAGCTCGCCGAGAAGACCACCGGCCAGCTCAGCGCCGGCGAGTCAACCCGCGTCAACCTGGCCAAGGCCCTTCTCAACGACCCCGACCTGCTGCTGTTGGACGAGCCCACCGCCTCGCTCGACCCGGATATCGCCGACAAGGTCCGC
>JANNVO010000121.1:0-2372 GCA_031414475.1 Rickettsiales bacterium | reverse complement strand
GGCGGATCGGGCAATGAAACAAAATCTCGATAGCAATCGCCTCTTCGGCGAGACAGCCTGCCTTGTGCGATCCTGGCGCGGCTGCCGCCCTTTGCCAAAGGCGGTCAGGCAGCCCATAAAGGTGCGCCAAAGTCTCCTCGTCGTTCAAGACACGCAAACGATCCCGGTTCTTCGGTGTAAGCCCGACACGGCTGGGCTTGATCAGCTTTGCAAAGGTCTGTTCGGCGCGCTTCAGATCTTCGTCCTGCAGCTTTGCAACATGGCGTGCAATCATCCTAAGACAAAGGCACAGATTTGAGATGCCATGCGACGGGCGATCGCCTTGACGGGCCAACACCCAGCGCAACCCGCGGTCCAGGTGGTGCGGGGTGACCAGATCTGCCAATCCGCCCAGATCCAAAGGTTTGACCCCGGCATGCATCAGCGCGGAAGCAAAGCGCATCAGCTGGCCCCGACGAGACACCAGCGTGTCTGCGCGCAAAGCACGGCTGTAGCTCTCTGGATCCAGAGGATCCGGATCAGCAAGCCGTGCCATCAGTGCATCAATCTCTGATATCAGGGTGGCGGGCAGATCAGCGGCGGGAAGGACATAGTTCCGTGTCTTTTTGGGTGCGACGATCTTTGCCTTGGGCCATTCGGGCAGCAAGCGGGCGGCACGGTTCCACGCATAGAGGGCCTGCATGGCAGACTCTAAAGGATCCTTGCGCAGTGCATTGAGCACCAGCGCCTCACGATAGGTATCGATATGAACGATGGACACATCGCCGACAGGCACGTCATTTTTGTCAAGAAACCGGATGAACCGGCCGAGACCATGGGCAAGCGCGTTGTTTTTGCTCGCCAGGAGGGCCTCCCAAGGTGCGCGCCACTGCGGGCTAAGATCTTCCAGGTTGCGCGTGCGCTTGGCTGTGATGCCACTTTGTGCAAGGGCAGCATTGGCGTTGCTTACGATGTTGGACCAAGTCTTGGGAGTGATCCCAAGCTGGACCGGGCAAAGTGCTGCAAGGCGAGGTTGCAACCAGGTCGGATCGGCTGGAACAGTCGCCGGTGTCTTACCAAGTACCTCTGATATCCGGGCAAGGCCGGAAATCAGGTCACGCTTGCGATCCTTCGACAGGCTCTCATCCTGAGTAAGAAACTCAATGCACATGGCAAGGCTTGGAGTGTCGCGAGAAACGAAGGCGGTGTCGATATCAAAGGCGTGTTTAGTCTGCATCGGGAAACGTCCTCTCGGGCTGGTTTGGTCTCGGGTGGACAGACGGTGACGGGTGTTCCGAATCGGGTAATAGCACAGATCCAGTCGATCGAGGTTCGTACCCCTGCCTCTTCCCGACACGTAAAAAAATGTGGACTTGCAGTGACTTACGGTGACACTAGGCCCCGCCACGGAGGCGCATGCGATAGAGCATGTGCGCCTCATGTGTGATGCGGATTGCGCGCCCGCTCGGGCCTATACGGAGGGTTACTAACAGTCCCGCATCGATGGCGCGGCGCACGGTCTTCTCTGAGCAACGGTCGCGTTTGGCAACCTCAGCGATCGTCAGCAAAGGCGGGTCAGCGGCCGGGCTGATGTTGGTCTTCATCGGGTGTCCTCATCTGGTTGGCCGAACCCTGCTTGAAAGCTTCCTTCGCAGCCTGGCGTGCCAGAAGGCGCACCAGTGAGATCAGCGCCGCCGATGGCGGCGTCTCATGCACAGTACGTTTGCGGGGCAGGGGGGCTCTGGGGTCCATGCCTTCAGTCGAGGGGAAAGACCGCTGCAAATCAAAATTGGGGAAAAAAATCCGATGCCGTCAGAAAAAGTCAATGTGATCCGTTCAGACAGAACTCTTCAGGAAATTGCGTTGTTTGATGCGAGCAACTGATCCCGGCAGAAGAGGAATATTCATTTTTTGGCAACAGGCCAAAACGAAGCGGATCATTGGCCCGCCAACATCCTGCCCACTGCTAGAACGAGAAAACGCAATCGTTCTGGCAAAAGCCTTGCTGTAAAGCTCCATCAATTTGACAATGAGCTGCTCATTCGTTCCAAGCACCTTGGCGAAGTCTGCGTCGTCAATCTTTGAAAGAGCTTGCGCGGCGGCAGCTGAAATCAGCCCATTGATCCGCGTGACCTGAATCAGGATATCCTTGCCATATGCGCTCCCGAAAAGCTCTTCTAGGGTGATTGACAAATCAGCTAGTGGAGGTGTCCGACGGGCCGTCCCGGTGTTCATTTTTGCTAGACTTGCCCGCGCTTCATCGACAGATAGCGCCGCCGCCCGCTCCTGCACGAGTTGATCTTGCATCTCCATATGCAAAGGTTCGCCCAAAAGCTTCCAAACTCCAAATGCAGGCTCAGCTTCGAAGTCATCTGACGAACCACCTGCAGGCA
>JANNVO010000120.1:0-2609 GCA_031414475.1 Rickettsiales bacterium | reverse complement strand
AATAAATATAGTTGTTTGAGTTGAATTAGCATATATTTTATAGGAAAGATTTTGTCTTTTAAATATTGCTACGAATACTACAAATACCAACCCATTTTGGGTATGAGCGGTGACTTTTAAAAGACAAAATAGAAATTTATGCTAATTCAATTTAAACAACTATAAATGTTGCCAATACTGGGAATAATAGCTGGAAATGGTAATTTACCAAGCGAGCTTAGTCAGATATATACCTCTTGCGGTGGAAAATGTTTCGTTGCCGCATTAGATGTGGAATTTGTATCAGACGTAGCCTCTAGTAAAAAATTTGCACTAGGTTCAGTTGGAGCTATTCTAGAATACTTTAATGAGTCTAGAGTTGAGAATGTCATAATCGTTGGAGGAATAAATCGGCCAGACTTAAAATCATTGAAAGTTGATATGGCTGGATCAGCATTGATCGCCCAAATACTCAAAAAGAAATTTCTTGGTGACGACAATGTTTTAAGAGTAGTTTCAGATTACGTAGAATCTAGAGGGTTTAAAGTAATTTCACCAAGGGATATACTAAAACTAAGTGACTATCAAAACTCTATCTCAAGTCACAATTCGCCTTCAAATCAAGACTGTGCCGACATAGAACTTGGCAAAAAGGTTCTAAGATCCTTAGGAAATGAAGATGTTGGTCAGTCGATAATAGTCTGCGATGGTCATGTGCTTGGAATAGAAGCAGCAGAGGGAACTGATAACCTAATTCGAAGGTGCGATCTTTTGCGTAAAAAGGAATCAGGTGGTGTTTTGGTCAAGATATCCAAATCTTCTCAAGATACGAGGCTAGACATTCCAGTCATAGGGCCAGATACAATATTCTTCCTAGCAAAACATCGATTCAATGGAGTCGCTATTGAAAGAAATGAAGTAATAATAATAAACCCAAAAGAAACTAACAGATTATTAGACGAAAGTGGATTGTTCTTGAAACTGGTGTAATATTCTTAATGAAGAATTTGATTATTGCAACAAAGCTAAGCTTGAGTGTTAATTAGTTTTGGATATACAAAATTATCAACAAGTGCTTTTGTACATGTGTTCCTTGTGTAGTAAGCTCCATCGAAAGAATGTACCTCCATACCAAATGACCCTTCCAAATATCTCCTTAGACCATCTGTAGTTGATAATATTCTGTTATTTTCTTCAGATAATTTTGCGGCCTCTATGATTCTATCCGTGAGCTCCTGAATCATTTCAAGCAAATTTTCCAACATATAGAGTTCATTACGGATATGAAGCATCTTGTCTGGGTCTTCTTCAACTATAAGTCTATCTTGTAGATTTGCTTGAGTTGCGTATATATCTAATGTTAAAAGGCGTAGATCGTGAACTGTCGCTGAACGATTTTTATACATTGTAAAGAAAATCTTCTCATGCATTTCTCTGTCCAGCTTTAGATTTTTAAGCTCTACGTCATCTTTAATTAAATCACGATTCACTTCTTTTTTTGTTTCAACTTCAACGGCTATCTTAATAGTATCCTTTATATCAAGAAAGCTAAGGCTCTTATTTTGCTGAGCCTCATTATTATTTTTGCTTCGTTCTATATCCTGTCCTAGTTGAATAGAACTGACTGAATTTCCAAGTGATAACATAGTAAAATAACTTCATTGCTTATATTGGGATAATAAAGGAAATTGACTTCGGAGTAAAGTAAACATCACCAGAGAGAATAGTGTTTACCTAAACCAAACCTAAATCCGTAACTTTAATAGCTGAGATGACATCCCTTAATTTTTGAATTCGAGTATCGGTCATACAAAGTTCTCCTACAGAAAGGCGATTTTGAGAAGCTTTTTGCAAGATTAATTCAGAAATTTTTGCCTTAACTTCACGACGGGAAGTATATACTGTATCAAAAGAAAGCTCGTTCCCAAGTAACCCATTGCTTATAGCACTCCTCAACTTATCATGTTTTACTACCCTAACTTGCTCAAATCTCTGCAAAATGTCCTTAGCCATCTGATCATATTGTTTTGCTTTAATTTCCTGCAATACTGTTCGAGCAGACTTTCTTATATTTTTCTCTGATATCTCTAATTTATCTGAAAAAACGCTACTTAGCTTATCTCTGTTACCACTTATGCGCGTGGCAATCTTATCTAACACTAAATCAAAATTACGCCTTAAAAAATCTTCTCCAACTTCACTTGTGTAGATCTCTTCGGCAGTAATCCTTTTTGTTAATTCAATTTGTTCCGTTGTAGTGTTTGACAAACCTTTAGATTTAATAACTTGAGAAACTATATCGTTTCCAACTTCTTCAGAACGTTGCTGGTAAGATCTAGTCATCGCTATCTTCGTTTGTTCTCTATACATTCTTGAAAACTCTTGACGAATTGTTGGATCTTGCACTAGATCTTGCACTGGATCTTGGACTAGATCTTGTAATAATTTCTTGACAACTAATGGTTTTGTAGCAGATTCTGATAATCTCATATGACTCTGAGTTAAGTTTTTCTCTGGAACAGAATTGCCATATGAAAAATTTACTTTACTATTGTTTGAAGTCGCAATTTGGATCAACATATCATCGCCTGTGCCGATTTTTTTACCTTTATAAAGACCGGAAAGCACGC
>JANNVO010000119.1:0-16640 GCA_031414475.1 Rickettsiales bacterium | reverse complement strand
AAAGTCATCCTGAACTTGATTCAGGATGACTCGTTTTCATATGCCCATGCTCCCAATTGGTCTCTTGCCATGACGTTTTTGTCACCTAATTCAACTGCTTTAGTATATTACCTGAAAATAAGCAGTTGAATAAAATTTCTTGCTATCTATATTTTATAATTCTCTTTTATCTCATTAGTCATTTTATATATATCTTTGCGACTAAAGCATTCACTATACTTAGCGAATATTTTATCTGACACTGATTTTGCGCTCAATCCTTGCGCAATCAAGCCAAGTATATCCGCACGTAATTTATCAGCTGATATTGCTCCAAACTCTTCACCATGTATACTGAAAACTATTTCTCCTTTCGGTGGGGACAATTTATAATGATCAATCAATTCCGATAAACTTGCAGTATTAGACTCTTGGTATAACTTCGTGATTTCTCTTGCAACGTTACCTCTCCTATTACCTAACACTTCCAACGCTACCTCCAGAGTATGAAGCAGTCTCGGGGCTGTCTCATAAAAAATGAGAGTACACTGCATGCTTGATAACGAATTAAAAGTTTTTAATTTTCCCTCTCTAGTTTTGGGCAAAAAACCAGCGAAGTAAAATTTATCTGTGGGCAGTCCAGATAGAGTAAGAGCAGCAATTGCAGCACAAGGACCAGGAATAACGTCTATATATAAACCGCAGCTCTTTAAATCCCGCACAAGTTTATATCCAGGATCCGAAATTAATGGAGTTCCCGCATCCGAAATGAGGCTGATTATTTTTCCTTCCTCGATAAGCTTCTTTATGTTATTTCTTGATGAGATATCACTATTGTCGTTGTAAACTTTTAATGAAGCCTTTATTTGATGTTTCACTAGTAATTTATTTGATACTCTGGTATCTTCACAAAAAATGATATCAGAACTTTTTAGCACATCTAATGCACGCAAAGTTATGTCATTTAAATTCCCTATTGGAGTAGAAACAATATATAGGCCTGGTTTTAAATTCACTAAACAACCTGTCTTCATAGATTTGGAGAATTATTTATGAGTAATATAAAACAAAAAATCTTAAAGTTCATCATTTCTTTTGCTTGTATAGTTTCAATAAGCGCTTGTAGCCAGACAGATAAATCTTCCGAAAGAAAAAATATAGCAGACCAAAAAGGCATAGATGTAGCCATAGTATTACCTTTGTCCGGTCCCGAAGCGGCGCTGGGGAAGGAATATGCCCAAATGATTAAACTCGGCCTTTCTGATGGAGCAAAAACAAAGATCCGTGTTACAACTTATGACTCCGCAAACTCAGAAACTCTAAGCAAATCTCTAGATAAAATCCTTGAAGATGGAGTTGACATAATAATTGGGCCAGTTTACTCGGAAGAAACAAAAGCAGTTGTAGAAAAAGTTAAAGGCAAGGGAACGATTGTTATATCGCTTTCAAATAATCCTGTTCTGGCTGATAAGCAAACCTATGTATTTGGCCATGCTCCCATGAGACAACTAGAACAAATTACAAATTACTTCTTAGAGAAAAAACACCAAAATTATATCACCCTGCTTCCAGCAGGTAGATACTCTAATACGATAAGTAAAATACTCAAAGATATGATTACTTCAAAGGGAGCTACCATTGCTAGACTTGAATTTTACGGTAGTACGCCAGAAGATCTAGAAAAATCTTTACGTTTAGTTTCAGATACTGTCGATACTTTAAATGAAAATGATTATGATCTTACACGACCTGTAATCTTGCTTGCCGACGATCAATCTGCACTCGAGACGCTTCTCAAGCATGCTCAGAAATTTAGCTTAGATAAGAAGGCTATTCTTGCTGGAGACAGCAGGATTGATCTAAACCTTTCAGAGCCAATTACAACAATATTTACCGGTTCACTAAACATAGTAAATTTTGACTTACCAGCTCGCTCGGCACAACTTGGTATTAAGCATATTTCATTCATCCACACTCTTGCTTACGATGCAGGCAGGCTGGTGGGGAATTCTATTGGACCAAACTATAGTAAAACTAAATTTATCGAGCAGCTGAATTCATCTGAACCGTTCTCTGGGGCATCAGGTTCTATTGGCTTTGTCGACTCAATTGCTCAACGTAAGTACGATATAATTAAGAAAGAAAACGGCCAATATAAGTCAGTTTCAAACGAAGGAATTTAATCACTATTAGTAAATTAGGTCTATCTAAAGGAACGTAAGGTACTAGGAATGGGTAGTCATTTTAGTATCTCTGATGCTTACATTCAATAACATCACATCCTAGTCGATCTAGCTTATAGTTTTTTAACTTGAGCTTGCGTAAGTTAAAAACTATACACGCGCGCCGTCATCCTGAACTTGATTCAGGATCTCAGGCAGCAGAAAGAAGATCCTGAATCAAGTTCAGGATGACTTTTACAAGAATGTGTTTTACAGCAAAAAAGTGGCAAAATAGCGCGTGTTTCTTATCCAGAATTAGCGTTAGTGACATATCAACGTGTGTGCTCTCCCCCAATTTTGCTTTTATTATGACTTTTGTTCATATTGGGTGTAGGAGATGGTGATATTTGTGAGTGTTGCTGATGATGAATAGGCTGGTGAGAAGAAGCGGGAGAATGCACCTCAGCTTTACTGGATTGTTTATTAACATGTGAATCGTAAGCACTTTTTACTGCCACTCCAGTAATAATAGCTCCTGCGATAGCCGTTCCTACTGGCCATGCCGTAGCCAGAAGCATTACACCTACTGCCTTCCATGGGTTTTTTTTAATTTTATGCCAAAGTTCGGCCGCTGCTCCCCTATGGGTGCTTTTTTCATTGCTTTTAGACTGTGAAGTTGGCATGGGTATTACGGAAGAATTCATAGGACCAGGCCGTTTTAAGGGTGTATTTAATTGCGTTTGCACAGGAATTGGAGGGCTAGTTGGTTTTGTTTTTCCCCTTTCTTCTTTAGTTACAACTTTTTTACTATGAGGTTGTTCATCTATTTGTGAGACCGGTTTTATGGGAGTGGCCTCCTGAATTTGAGTAGTTTTAGGTTTTAATACAATGTCTGATACCGGTGCTCTGATTCCTTGAGCAATATTACTGAGAACAGTTTGTATAGCATCGGTCATATCTTTCACAGACTCTGGTGCTAAGCTGTTAGCTGCAATACCAGTACCAATGTTAACTTGGCTTAAATTCCCTTGTTTATCGAAGTTAGCTGGTACAATAAATACTGCGTCAGGATTTTTTGCAGCTATATCGTAAAGACTTTCTAGACTTTGTTTAAAAGATTCACTAAGTGGATCAGTGCCATATTTAGTTGTTACTACACCAACTGTATATTCATTATATTCTTTATGTGTTCTACCATTCAGCACGGAAGCTTGATTTGCAGAACCAGTTCTGATATCTGTGCTGTTAGCCTTCTGTTTATCTACATCATTTTCACCAAAAACCCAGAATATTTTCTTATTACCTGCTGTTTTGTTATTTTTTTCAATATCATCAAGGAACTTTGAATTTGCCCAAGGCCCAGTATATATTATCTTAGGCGGCGTGTTGCCTGCTAATTTTGGTAATATATCTTTTGTGACATCTGTTCTTGCACCATTTGCACCATACCCAAGAACATAATCGACTTTGGCATTTTTATTTGAGGTTTTGCTCATATGATTAATTTATTTTACCTAAATAGTTTTTTTCCAGTCATAACCTTCATCATCTTTGCCTAAAGATAGGCACTGTTGTAAAGCCTACTAAATTCAGTATGATGAAGATACTTACAACAGCATCTCGAAGGCTCATAGAAAATAGGCATCAGCGCCCTATTCCTCCACCTTTACTCATTGAAGAGGCTTGACTCTTTATGCGAGTAACTTCTGCAGCTCCATATTGTTTTAGATCCGACTCTTTACCCCCTTCGTACTTACTAGCAAGCTTCTCCCCGCCACGCATCAAGTTACTTCTGTAATTATCTTTTTTAGTCTCACCAGCAATTCTTTTAGGATTCATGATTTTATAAACTTCATAAACTGCAAAGTTTTTCATAATACGCTTTAGATTTTTTTTAGCCTCAATATTCAGTAGGCTCTCCTTACCCTTTTTACTAACCGTGCCTATATTTGGATCAATTTCTTCCTCTATAACGCTATTAAACTTTTCTGCAAACTTACTAATATCTTCGGTTATTTTTTTCTCTAACTCTTCAATTTTGCTAACATCAATGCCTGATTTCTTTTTTGCTTTCAAATAATTTCTTATTAGTAAAATGATTTTTACCTGTATTTCATTTAAGTCTGTTGTTTCATCAAAAATTTTCTCTACAGCCTTTCCCAAGTCTTCGTCCTGACCAATCTGCTCAAAGAGATTTTCTAACTCAGACTCAGGCTTAACTTTAGCTGAAGCAGCTAGATTCTTCTTTGACGCTTCAGATTTAACAAACTTATCTTCATCAGGCTTCATTACTCTCTACCTTCCTCGGTTTTCTCCAACACCTATGTTTATTTCAGCTTCTTTGGCAAGATGCTTCACTCCGGCTTCTATCAAAGTTTTTTTAGCTATTCCTTGAGTCGCCGAAATTTTTTGAGCAGCGTTTGCTATTTTCTCCATGTTTTCATTAGTAAACACTTCTGAATCACCAACATCTACTATTCTTGCTATTTTTGTTTTATCTCCATCAATAACTGCAGAGTAAAGCTCATTTAGCTGTTTTTCTGGCGAAAGTTTTTCTAGTTTCTTAACCATTTGCTCATCAAGCTCTTCTGTGTCAGTCTGAATGGCACCACGCCTTTCTTGCAGCGCTTGACCAAGATGCCCCCCCAAACCTTCACTTGGCAGAGAAGGCTTATTTTCTTTCGAAGCCGTATAAGTAAATTCCTCTGAATTTAAAGACTGGCCTTGGCTCACATTTTTTAAATTCTTCAGACCTCCTTCTCTAATCTGATCAAGTAAGCCACCTCTATCTGGTACTATAATAGGCTTATCCACCTTAGTAACTGGTGGTATTTTAGGAATAGGCCCTACTTCTGAAGGAGGTGGAGGAGGTGGTGGTGGCACCCCCCCCAAGTCTGTTGGAGATGGTGGTGGCCCATTGTCAACTTTTACAGTACCCACCTGTTCTTCAACTTTTTGTGCAATAGGAACTGTTTTTGGCTCTTCTTTTGCTGTAACAAGATCAATTCCGTTAACCACTCTATGCTTCGTTTCTTCAGCAGCTTTACGAACTGTTTCAACTTGTTCGGGCGAAAAAGTTGATCTCTTTTCTACAATGTCTTCTTCCCAACCCTCTTCATTATCTCGCTGCTCCCCAGTCTTAAACTCTGATTGATGTTTTAGCAAGTCTGCAACAAGCTTTTCATTATTATCAACCATTGCGGAATAAAGAATATTTTCCTGATCTTTTTCAGATGCTCCATCAAGCAATCTTTGCTCTGTAGGCACTTCAGTAGTATTACCTCCACGTTCTTCCAGTCTATCTTGAAGAATGGCTTGCAAACCATCCGAAGGAATTTCTGCTTGTGGCTTAGTAGAAACATGTGTGTAATCCTGATGATTAAGAGACACCTTCTTTTTTCCTGTTTTTGCAAGCAATTCATCAAACATAGTCCCAATAGGAGGTGAATCCTTTTTAGAAGTGATCTTGGGCATATCCTTCATTGGCGGAGGAGGTGGTGGCGCTACTGTTTTATTCATAGGCGGCGGGTTTGGTATACCGCTTCCAGGCATAGGTGGAGGTTTTGGTATACTCCCTAAATTAACCGCTTCTGACAGAGGTGGCGGCGGGGATGAAGGCGGATTGCCACCTACCCTATTAACCGCTTCTGACAGAGGTGGCGGCGGGGATGATGGCGGCGCACTCCCTACATTCAAATCATTTGACGGGATAGGCGGAGGTAGGTCGACTGGAGGCGGCCTGCCACCTACCCATTGAGAACTCATTCCTTTTTGGATAACTTGTTCTGGTTGTGGTATTTCCGGAGAATCTTTACCTTTTCCTGGAATAGCAAATCTCTCTTGACTCTCGTTACTAATTGTACTAGTTATAGCCTCTAAACTAGTCGAGGCCTGAGCCAGTTTTTGTTCATCTTTCCCTTTAAAGATATTACCCATAAAGCTAGCAAAGGTAGAGAAAAAGCCTTTTGATACTTTTTCATGCTTCTCTATACCTTCAGAAAATTCATTTACAGCTCTAGTCGTAGCAAAACTAGAAGTTTTTTGGCCAACAGAGGACGAAAGATCCGTTAATCTATCTTTAAGTAATTTTATTTCCGCAAGCTCGACTTCATTTTCTGCAGTCCTCTTATTAACATAATCAAGAGTAATTTCTCCAGGATTTTGAGGATCAAAGGCTTGCATGAGTTTGTTTGCGTAACTACTAATCGCCTTCTCTTTCTGATCTAGCATTTGCATTACATCAAATAACTTACCACCTGATTTAAATGCTTCCTGTAAGCCTAAAGCTCCAGAATTTTTCCTAACTTCTGTTACATATCCACTCAAATCCTTTCCTAAATTCTGGTATTCATCTAATGATGACATAAAATACCCCCTAAATTTGCAATTTACTTAATTCTAAGGTACATCGGATCAGAATCATAAGTCAATAGAAGGTAAAAAAACTCATTAAATAGGGCAGCAAAATTAACTACAATGACAGATATTTGTTGTATTTTTTCAGGATAAGATTATTTAGGTCTAGCAGATCTTAGCAAACGCCTTAAAAAACTCATTGGATAATTTTGAAAAATTATAGTTTTCAAAACCTCTTTTGGGTATAACGATTATTGACTTATTGTCTGTATTGATATCGGAATTTTTTACAAGCAGTTGGGTTAAATGCCTTATTCTTCTCTTGGCTTTATTACGAACAACAGCTTTTTTAGAGAATTTTCGACTCACCTTCATTCCTAGCATTGTTGGATTGGAAGCAGCTAATTCATCATAAAGAATTTTTGTAGACACCACCAAGATAAAACATGATCCATGTATTTTTGATCCATGCTCATTAACACGATCAAATTCTTTCTGGCTTTTTAAGGAAAAGATATTCACCTTTAAGGATTAAGCAGTAAGTTTTTGTCTGCCTTTAGCTCTACGGTTTTTTATTACAAGCCTACCACCAACAGTAGCCATTCTAGCTCTAAAGCCATGTCTTCTTTTTCTTACAAGATTACTTGGTTGGAATGTACGTTTCATAACAAACTATTTTTTTTATATTTATTTTCATGTGATCAGTTACGAGCAGTCTAATAAAAAACCACACAATTGTCAACAACTCAAAGAACGTAATTATTTACTAAGCTTGACAAATCGCCTCCAAGATCCTTTAATAAACGCAAAACAGGACTAATATTATGGTATTTATCATTGCTTTTGCCGTACTTACTACAATCGTTTTACTATTAGGCTTGCTTTCCATGGCCGCTGGAGAAAGATTCAGCAAAAAATATGGTACAAAATTAATGTCGTTAAGAGTCGCAATGCAGTCCCTTGCTATTTTATCCTTAGTTTGCGCTTATTTTCTTTGGTCTAATTGATTTATAGCTACTTTTGAATTATTAATATCCACAAAAATTGTGGATAACTATGTGAATAATATGTTTAAACACAACAATTTTTCTCTAGAGACTCAAGCTTTGCTTAATCTGACTAAAAAATGAGCGTACCCCAGAAACCCGCATGAAGCTTATAAAACTCAAACTTAAATGTAAAATTTTTTACTCTAAGGTGTAATCGTTTAGCAAAAAGCATGATTTTGTGCATAACTCAAGCATGTTTTATCAATTTTAGATTGTTATTTTAATCTTATAATTTTTAAAATAAACTTAAACTAACCTCAGTTTGATGTAAGAAGTGAGTATATTTTAGTAAAAATTAGGTTGAATTAGAGGTGCAAAATTAAGCGATTTGCTACGACAAGTTTTTAAAAACACTGTTGGTAAATTATCTATACTTTGTTTGGCAACTTTATTTTGACCATAGGAATTTATTTGACAAAATAGTTCTACAGTTATAGCATGCCAAAGTAATCTGGTTTTAACAATTTGTTTTTGAGCAAATGTAATGATTCAATCAATGCTATTTATTATAACCACAACTACTACCGGTTTTGCCGGTTCAACAGTATAGCATTAATCAAATTTTTTCATAATATTCACTAAACAAACATCAAAGGTTAAAGCCATGTTTCATCAAATGCCGGCAGTGTTGGCAATAATAATATTCACAATAATTGCCTTCGGCAACTATATACCATTACCATTAGCAGAAATACTCTTTGGCATTAGCTTAACCATTAAATCACTAATTATCTTTGTGCTTCCGGTAATAATCTTTAGCTTG
Source organism: Rickettsiales bacterium (assembly GCA_031414475.1). Taxonomy (GTDB): domain Bacteria; phylum Pseudomonadota; class Alphaproteobacteria; order Rickettsiales; family Rickettsiaceae; genus Megaera_A. The sequence continues at coordinate 8,331 of JANNVO010000119.1, read as the reverse complement.
CTTTATAAAGCAGCAGCAAACCTTGCTAAAGACGCATCCAGGATAATCCTAATAATTCTTGGAGGAGTGATAGTTTCTAATTTCATAACCACTTCTCTAAGCCAAGTAATAGGAATAATTCTCCATGGTTTTGACCTATCACTTGCAATACCAAATGAAAATGACACCCTAAAGGGACATGTATTATTTACAATACCAAGCCTAATACCTAATCACTATGCTATGTTTTCAGGAATTATCGCAGGAATATTATCAATAAGAATTTTTCCTAAAAAAGCAGAAAGACTCTGCATATTGTTTGAAAAAATCACAACTCATCTACTTAAAACTATCACTTTAATGATACCCTTATTTGTCGCTGGCTTTGTAGTAAAACTTCAACATGATGGTGTGATTACTCAGATTCTTAGAGATTACACTTTAATATTCGCAATCATTGCCTTTAGCCAATTTGGGTTTATTACACTTATATATTTCATACTTGAGAAATTTAATTTCTCTCGATCTATTGTTTCTATCAAAAATATGCTTCCCGCAGCTCTCAGCGGATTTAGCACGATGTCAAGCGCAGCCAGCATGCCACTAACTATCATAGGAACAGAAAAAAACGCCCAAAATAAAGACCTTGTTCACACTGTTATCCCAGCAACTGTTAACATTCATCTAATCGGGGACTGTATAGCAATACCTTGCTTTGCCTATGCAATATTAAAAAATTATAATCTACCCCAGCCTGACATATCTACTTATTTCATATTCACATTTTATTTTGTATTAGCAAAATTCTCTGTTGCCGCAATTCCTGGTGGAGGAATAATTGTTATGCTACCAATATTGGATAAATATCTAGGATTCAACACAGAAATGCTTTCTTTGATAACAGCTTTATATATTTTATTTGACCCATTTATTACTAGTGCTAATGTACTGGGAAATGGAGCATTCGCACGAATTATAGATAAATTAGACTTAAAAAAAACAACTCTGGAGAATCAATGAATTTTAAATTAAGTTCAATACTGGAACAGGATAGTATCTTTATAACTAAGCTTGAATTATGCCAATTGCGCCTGATGAATAATTCTGATTTTCCTTGGGTGATACTTGTCCCTGAGCTTGGCAATATTGTTGAAATTATGGACTTGAAAATAGCTGAGTTTGATAAATTGAATTCAGAAGTACTTCAAGTGGCTAAAATAATGAAATCAGTATTTAATCCAGATAAACTGAATATCGCAACCCTTGGTAATATAGTACCTCAAATGCATATTCATATTGTAGCTAGGTTTAAAGATGACAAACTATTCCCTAAACCAGTTTGGGGGCATGAGTTTAATCGATACTCTTTGGACAAATCCAAAGAGGTCACACGCTCCATAAAAACAACTATCAATAATATAATTACCTAGTATAAATTATGACCAAGAGCCTACCACTATTACTTGTAATATCTCTACTAACATGTTGTGTAGAAGTGGATATTTCTGTACCAAGCTTTCCTGATATATCCGACTATTTTAACATATCAGATGGTTTAACCCAGATGACAATAGCGCTTAACTTCTTTGGCTTCTGCCTATCAAGCGTGTTCTATGGTCCATTATCCGATTCTTTTGGCAGACGCAAAGTCATGATTATTGGAAATGCAATAATGATGTTAGGAGCATGTGGCTGCGCCTTTTCAGATAGTATCGAATTTTTACTTTTTGCAAGATTAATTCAAGGAATTGGTGCTGGCACTTCTGCTGTTGTTGTCTTCGCCATGGTTGCAGACGTCTACAACGCAGAAAAATCAGCTAAGTTAATTGGCATGATGAATTCAATGATTACAGTTTTTATGTCTGCTGCTCCAATAGCTGGCAGTTTCATTAACAAATCTCTTGGCTGGAGGGGTAATTACACAACAATCGCTATGATATCAGTTATATCTTGGATAATGTTATATTGCTGGTTACCTGAAACAAAGCCCACGCTCGAGAAATTTGAGCTTAAAAAAATTAGAAAAGATTATACAAAACTTCTGTTTAGTAAAGAATTTTTCTGTGCATCCATAACCCCAAGCTTGGTATACGGAGGTTGGATGAGCTTTGTTGCATGCGGTTCATTTCTCTATATGGAAACATATAAACTACCTATTATGTATTATGCTTTGCATCAAGGAGCTATTATTGGCGTATTTTGTATAACTAGTCTTTATTGTGGACAAATAAATAATTTTGTCGGTATAAAAAATTCTGTGATTTATGGCACCATACTTGTTATGTTTGGAGCAATACTGCTTCTTACTACAGCCATAATGTTTGATAGCGCCCCTTATATGACAACCATTTCTATGACAATATTTGGTATTGGCGCTGCAACTACCTATCCAGTTATATTTGCCAAATCTATGGATTTATTTCCTGACATCAAGGGAACAGCTTCATCAGCAATTATGGCTCTTCGCTCACTCATATGCTCCATATTCGTTGCCATATCAAGTTACCTTTATTCAGGTGATCTACTTACAGTAGCAGCTATGGTACTACTGGCAGCAGTATTAACATCATTGGTTACAATAAAGTTGCTGAAAATAGTTCAGTTTGATATATAGTTAAAGTACATTGAATTAGGTAGTTAAATTCCACGATGCCGTCGGCTGAGGAAGCGTAAGCTTCCGTGGCCATCAACGAGTTCAAGATGACTCCCGCGCACCCAAAAAGTCGCTCAGCCGACGAGAGTTATGGACACAATTTATTGAACACTTTCTTATTTAACGTTCATTCAAGATATGGAGAACTCGCGATGAAAAAACAGATTATTTACTCTAAATTCATCCCTAGGGTTTTTTCCATGACAATAGACCTAATCATATTGTCTATAGTGCTCACGCCGCTGATGAATTTAATATCTCATTATGTATTTCTCTATTTCTTTAATGATTTTTTTGTTACTTATGGCGTAGACAGCTCTAATAGAGAAGCTTTCTCTACAGCGGTCAGAATGCCAGAGTTTGCAAGTTATCTCACTGCCGGTAGATTCCTCTCATATTCGAGCGTACTATTTCTACTAAACACCACCTTCATGGCCGTTTATTTTATTACCTGCTGGCGGAAATTTGGTGCCACTCCCGGCAAAATGTTCATGCGAATGAAAATAGTTGATGCAGACACTATGGAAAGACCATCTCTTCGCAACCTTATCAAAAGATTTTTAGGTTATATTACTGCCATAATTGGCATTTGGTCTATAGTATTTAGTAAACGAAGCATGGCTATTCACGACAAAATCGCCAATACTATTGTAATTAAAAGTTAGAGTTAGCTGCTAGTTGCAGACAGGTTATCAAAACGTTACTAACAAATCTTCATATTTTTACTTGACATATTATGCTGAGCTAGTACAGGGCGAGCAAAAATCTTTAGCCGAAAATATGGAACCAATACAAAAAGATTTTATCAAAGCCCTATTACAAGTAGCCCACAAGTTAACTACTAACCACGGCATTGCTAAAGAAACTATAGCTCATATCATAGGCGATTATGTTGAATCCCTACCATTATATAGAAACATGTAGTATATACCAGCCTGATGGTCAGCATATTATATCTCTATTAGGATGGGCTGATGGTGGTGATACTGTTTCTGATTTTCAGTAATTCATAGTCCAAGCAAATTTGTCTTACCATATTAATGGTATAAGGTGTGATTTTATTCTTGCTATCATTATTACCAACTCATAGTTATTTTCTTTCTAGATTGTGAGCTGGTAATTTTTGTTTTTACTAATAGCTAAAGCCAAACTTTTAGTGCGCGTTCTGAAGAAATTTAATTTTAATTCTTACTTAATCTCAGATCTAATTGTTAAAAAAGCTTACTAACCTAAGTTTCATAAAACATTTAAGAAAAATAAACTTATTGCATCACGCTTCTTGATTTTGTAATAGTAAATTGGTATTATCCAACATCTGGGAAACACCCTAATATCTTAATAACAATGCAACATGGATAATGTTTTTCACAGCGTATTGCCAATATTTTTAATCGCATTCTTAGGAAGCGTGATTAGGAGAAAATGGCTAACGTCTGACGAGTTCTGGCGTGGTCTAGAGAAATTATCATTCTACGTTTTGTTCCCAACGGTTTTGTTTGAACATAGTTCAAAAGTTGATTTTACTTCATCAGAATTTTTAAGACTAACAATTGCACTAGTAGCGGGCAACTTAATAGTAGCATCTGCGCTTATTGCCTATCAAGCAAGAACAAATTACGATAGAATACAATTTACTTCTGTATTTCAAGGAGCGACGCGATATAACAATTATATCTTTTTCTCCGTTGGTGCCGCCTTGTTTGGCTCAAGCGGGCTTACAATTATCGCTACAATCTCGCCCTACCTACTGATCCTGACAAACATTACAGCTATAATGTCGTTTTATTATTATTTACCTAAAGACGGCAACTTAACTAAAAGAAAAAGTTTAGCTATAATGACTAAATCAATTATGGCAAATCCATTTATATTAGCTAGTTTAGCTGGCTTTATGTTTAATTATTTAGAACTCACCATAAATGTAGGGATTTATAATACCCTTGAAACTATTGCCGATTCAGCTTTCGCAATTGGTATGCTAATTGTCGGTGCTGGAATAAAATTCAAAATTGAGCCTGAACATTTCAAACAGGTAGCGCTGACTAGCGCAGTTAAATTGGTGATAACTCCTATTGTAACATTTATTATATTGTGGATGATGTCAGTAAGCGGAACAGCAAAATCTGTAGGTATACTCTTTAGTTGCTTGCCATGTGCCACATCCTCTTACATTTTATCAAGGCAACTTGGAGGGGATCCGGAAACAATGTCTTCAATAATAACATTTACAACCATCTTTTCAATCTTGTCATTATCGACTCTAGTGTATATCCTAGGCTAAATATATAACACTAGTTTAGGATAAAACTATGGATAATTCAAAATCACCAGAATATCTCAAAGCATTGGAATATCATCAATCCGGCAAACCTGGCAAAATAGCCTTACGACCAACAAAGCCTCTTGATACTCAGCAAGACCTAGCTTTAGCTTACTCGCCTGGTGTTGCTGCTCCATGCCTTGAGATCCAAAAAAATCCAGACGATATTTATAAATATACAGCCAGAGGTAACACTGTAGCTATTATTTCAAATGGTACAGCCGTCCTGGGGCTTGGAGCAATTGGAGCTGCAGCTTCTAAACCTGTAATGGAAGGAAAAGCCGTATTATTTAAAAAATTTGCTGATATTGATGGTTTTGATGTTCAAGTAGACTGTACCGATCCGGACGAATTTATAAATGTAGTAAAGCATCTGGGATATAGTTGGGGTGGAATTAACTTAGAAGATATTAAAGCGCCGGAATGTTTCATTATAGAAGAAAAATTAAAAGAATACATGGATATACCAGTATTCCACGATGACCAGCATGGGACGGCAATTATAACTGCTGCAGGACTTATAAATGCTTCATTCTTAACTAATCGTAAATTATCCGACCTTAAAATTGTGGTAAATGGTGCCGGTGCCGCTGCAATTGCATGCATTAACTTAATTATTTCCCTTGGAGCAAAGAAAAGTAACATCATTTTATGTGATACAAAAGGTGTGATTTACAAAGGACGGACCGATGGTATGAATAAGTGGAAAGAAGAAAAAGCTTCTGATACAAAATGCCGTACCCTTGCAGAGGCAATAGTTGGAGCTAACGTATTTTTAGGTTTATCAGTTAAGGGAGCTGTAACACCAGAGATGGTCGCATCCATGTCTTCTTCTCCTATAATATTTGCTATGGCCAACCCTGATCCAGAAATTACTCCAGCAGATATTAGATCTGTTCGAGATGATGCAATCATTGCTACAGGCAGATCTGATTATAATAATCAGATTAATAACGTAATGGGCTTTCCTTACATTTTTAGAGGAGCACTTGATGTACGCGCGAAATGTATTAACGAAGAAATGAAAATAGCTGCTGCAACTGCATTAGCAGAACTCGCAAGACTTCCTGTTCCCGGAGAAGTATATAGAGCATACGGTTCTGGGCATAAATCATTTGGTCCGAATTATATTATTCCTGTACCATTTGATCCAAGATTAATCACCACAATTCCTGTGGCCGTTGCACAGGCGGCAATTGCTTCGGGTGTGACTAAGGTTAAAACTTTAGATGTTAAAGTCTATAAAGCAGAATTAGCAAGCAGATTGAACCCTACCTCTTCATATATGCATTTTGTATATGAAAGGATTCAGCACTCAGAAATGCAAAGAGTCATATTTGCAGAAGGGGAAGAAGAGGAAGTAATCAAAGCTGCCATGATGATGAGAGATGAACATTATGGTAAGCCTATTATTGTTGGCAGAAAATCAAAAATCGATCCGATTGTTGCAAGTCTAGGTGAGGGCTATAATCTAGAAGGAATAACGGTTATGAACGCTGCTATAAATGAAAATATAGATATATACATTGAGTATCTATATCAAAAACTCCAGAGAAAGGGCTACATTTACAGAGACTGTGCAAGGATGGTAAAAACAGATCGCAATGTCTTTGCTGCTTGTATGATTGCATGCGGCGATGCGGACGCTATGGTTACTGGAACAACAAAAAGTTACTTCAATTGTCTAGACGATATATGTAAAGTAATAAGGCCAAAACAAAGTAAGAGAATTCTTGGATATTCCATCCTATTGTCAAATAAGCATAACGTCATTATTGCTGACAATACCGCCTGCGAGTTTCCTCTTGCCCAAGACCTTGTTGAAATTACTATCCAAACAGCGCAAGCCGCTAAAACGTTGGGATTTAAACCTAGAGTTGCCGTAGTATCCTTTTCTAATTTTGGCAATCCGATGCGTGAAAAAACCAGTAGAGTCCGTGATGCAGTTGCTATCTTAGATAAGATGGATTTGGACTTCGAGTACGACGGAGAAATGTCTGTTGATGTTGCTCTGAACCCTAATTTACGTAAATTATACCCATTCTGCAGACTAAAAGGACCGGCTAATGTGTTGATTATGCCTGGACTTCATTCTGCAGCAATTTCTACTCACCTGTTAGAGGAACTCGCTGGGGGAATATTTATCGGCCCAATTTTAGATGGTTTTGAGTATCCAGTACAAATAGTTGCTATGGGAGCATCGGCAAGTGATATTTTAAAAGTTTCTGCATTTGCAGCAATTGACGCAATAAATGCAAAAAAAGATAAGAAAAGTAAGAAGACAAAAGAGTAATCAATTATCTCAACTAACCACGCGAGATCCTGAGTCAAGCTCAGGATAACCTGGTGCCTAAAACCCCAGAGTCAAGCCGGGGTGACGATGTGGTAATTATCTGGCTAAACAAAACACTTTCATGCTGAACTTGATTTGGCGAAGCCCTGTCCTTGGCCTAGTATCTCCTTCCGTTGCCTGAGATCCTGAGTCAAGCTCAGGATGACGTGGTGCCTAAAACCCCAGAGTCAAGCCGGGATGACGATGTGGTAATTATCTGGCTAAACAAAGCACCAGTCATCCCGGACTTGATCCGGGATCTTCTTTCGTTGGCCGAGATGCTAGGCCAAGAGGCAGGGCTTCGCCAAATCAAGTTCAGCACGACCAATCTACTCTTCCCTTACGCTTCCTTAAACTACGACGTTTTTTGCACCTAATTCAATATGATTTACTATAGTTAATGAGCCTAATGGATGGTGGTGAGTGTGGTATGGAGCTTATTTTCAAACTAATTTATAGTTTTACAAGGAATATAGGACCACTTTGATCGTTGAGCAAAGTTCACCTTCGAGAACCTTTTTTTAAAGTGGAGCCAGTTTAACAACACCACGATGTTGCCAGTGACCAGCTCTAGTAGAATTTTCATAGTCCAGAGGATTTTTTATCTACTCTAACTTACCAAGCAGCCCTAGCGTGGATTCTAGTACAAAACTTACTCAACATCAACTATATAAAATTAGATTAAATTATACCGTGGCGAAGTAGTAGGGAGATAATAGCGGAATCCCTGGAACCATACATAGTGTATTTTCTAAGAGATCTCGCGGGTCAAGAGGGGATGGCCGCTGTTTTTCTTGATACCCAGTATCAACTCTAAGAGGACTAAATAACATAATGCCCACAAAGCCTGGTCATCCTGAACTTGATTTGGCGAAGCCCTGCCCTCTTGGCCTAGCATCTCCTTCCGTTGCCTGAGATCCTGAGTCAAGCTCAGGATGACGTGGTAAACCCCCCACGGGGTCAAGCCAGGGATGACGACGATTAAAAACTGGTTGGTTTTATGAACATAACTATCGCTAACAGGTATACTGATATAAAAAAAACCCC
>JANNVO010000118.1:0-27252 GCA_031414475.1 Rickettsiales bacterium | reverse complement strand
CTCACTTAGATGTGATTAATCTAACATCTGGCACTATTGATCTTCACAATAGCTATGTTGCCCATGGCCAGCACACTAATGTTGTTGTCGGTGATAATAGTACATTAAACATCACTGGAGCAGATATTTGTATCGGTTCTTTAACAGTAAACTTAAATTCGACTCTTAATTTTACTCACAATGGGCATAATTATAGTCTTCAAACTTCAAATGAGATAGGTATTATTGGCCACAATGCCGCTGTAATAGTTCAGAATATGGATAAACTAATTACTATCTGTGAGCTTATAAACAATAAATGGGCAAATGATAGCGATTTTGCTCTTGAAGAAATATGCTACCTAAGAGACTATCAAGAGTTAGATCTTAATTTTGTTAGCCTATTTATGGAACAAAATAAGATGGTAAGTGCAGATGCTATAAATCACTTTATAGCTAAAAACTATTTTGAACTTACTACAATAACTCATGACGCCCATCTAACTGGTAGTACCTTAGAAGGAGCTGGTCATTATAATATTACAGAAGAGATCTGTTCTTGGCTTAATCTTGATGATGTCAATCTATTTGGCGACGCAGCCTCAGAAGAAGTATAAACTTTTCTGTCAATTTGTTCTATCACCTCAAGTTTGGGATAAGTATCATAAAATTCTTATCCCGAAGAGACATCGTCATGTCCAGAAGCACTTGCGAGACTTAGGCGAAGTCATCCTGACAAAACGCTGAGATCCTGAACTTGTTTCAGGATCTCAGGCAGCGGAATAAGATGCTAGGCCAAGAGGCAGGACTTTGCCAAATCAAGTTCAGCATGACTATTTTGATATGGCCCCCTTTTACAAGGGTGACTCGTTTTCCTATGCCAATGCTCCCAATTGGTCTCTTGCCATGGCGTTTTTGTTACCTAATTCAATGCGTTTTACTATATCAAAGAATTTTTAGGTAATACGAATAATTCTAGAAATATTCATAATTTCTAGAAAAAATTTACTCAAATTTCTAACCACAGCATCCAATAACTGCATACCCCAACAAGCTACTAGGCATTCCCAACTACGTATAGATAATATAGATTTTGTATATAGAAAACACGATGGCAAGCTCAATGTAATATTGGACAGCACATTGAGCCGTAATCTACGCAAAGCAATTACCGATTAGAGCGGAGGTTGCCTCATTGATTTCCTTATATTGTATTAGTATTGCACTAATCTTGTCTAGTATTACTTATGCTATGCTATTAGCAATCCTTAGATATCATTATATTCATCATAACTAGTGCCACAACCACAGCAACACACTACATACATTACATATTCCAATCCTTTTGAACAACTAGAGAGGCACCCCAAGAGCCCTCCTTCTCCTGAATGGTCAGGAATTATTGTAGGCTCTTGTTTAGGCTTTGAAATGTCCTTCGGTGTCGGGTTTTCTCTCTTATATTTTTCTGCGTTTGTCTCTGGTCTCCACATAAATATATCCTCTCTATTGGTTGGTTTTACTACTAAGCTTATCTTCTACAATGGATTTTATCACAACATTTTTACAACCGCAAGTTGATTATTCTGAAGGATATTAATCAGTTTTGATGTATAAATTAGTGATTCTACCAATAGCTATCATTTTGTTCAAAACAAGTAAAGTAATAAGTTAAAGACTTACTCTTTTATATGCGCAACAAGGTTATACAAACTAATCCTTTTTGCGCATATAATCATCAATCTTACGAATTTTTCTAACACTTTGCTCTACTTTAGGCGGATGGTACTCTTCCATACCGGCCTTCTTCCTATGTTCATTAATACCGTCTACGTGCTTGTCTATTTCTTCAGCCACTTCAACTTTTCTCTTATCAATTTGTTGCAACACCCCTTGGCTTGAACCAAATTCTTCTATAGATTTTTTGAGTTTCTCTACTTCAGCAAGCCCTTTCTCTTTTGACATCGGGGCAACTTCAGCATAATAGCTTTGCATTAACGATGGTAGCTCTGCTGCGGTAATATCTTCTCTACCATAATGTTCTTTGGCAATACCATAGGCTGAGCTAATGGTATTAGCAGCTACATCAAAGGTTGTTTGATAATCGTCTTGGCGACTTATAAACTCATCACTAGTATGAATTTGTTTTTCCACTTCATAAGCTTTATCGACCATATGCCTCATCTCAGAGTCCTTTGCATATTCAGTCATAAAAGTTTTCCCCATTAAGGATGGATCTTCGCCGCCTGCTAGAGCATCATGAACTTTTGAATTCAAGTCACGTCTTTCAAGACTCTTATACAGCTCAAGATTACTGTTACCTTCACGAGTCGCTTGGGCTAAGAATTCTGGAGAGATAACACTTTTTCCTTCAGCCCTGCTATAATCATCAATAGTACGGGTTATTCCAGATCTTGTAATCTCAGCTTTTTGATTCGCAAGTTGCTCAGCATATGTTTGTTTTGTAAAGTTTCTGGCATCTGGATCAGTATTAATTTCATGCCATGCTCCTCCGCCAAATGTACGGCTCATGGTATCGACCTTTCCACCAGATAACCCCTTATACAAACCACTCTTAACACCTTCGACCTCAGAAACCAGCTCCTGCCCAAATTGCCTTTGTTTTGCCTGTGTTAATTCCTTTTTCTTCTCGACTCGGTTATTGATTTCTTCGAGAGAACGAATAGTTTTGTTATGTTTACCCACTAACCCAATACCTCTATCCGACATCGCAGCAAATGCATCAACATAGGCTTCTTGGAACCTCCTTGCTTCAGAAGCCTTTTTGCCAAGCTCTCTGAGTTTAGGATCTTTAAGTACCCCATCAACCTCTTTCTTGTCTTTATCTGACAACTTGCTGTAGTCCATTCCAAATTTGGCTTTTGCTAATTCTTGTGGAAGAGCAGAGAATTTCTTTTCTGATAATTTTTTAGCTGCATCTTCTGCAATCTTTTCACGTTTTGATTGGGGCAATGATGGATCAACATTTTTAAGCAACTCTGCCTTTAACCCTTTTCTATATTCTTTCATTGCTTCTGGGTTGATTTTACTCCTATCCAAACCTGTATTTTTTCTAACTTCATCAAGAACCGCTGGGTTTGCTCCAGAAGTTAAAGCTTCTTTCTTCAGAGCACTTATACGTATTTTATCAACAATGGCCGAAGGAGTAAATCCTTTAAGCGTAGCTGTCAATTCCTCACGTTTTTCTTGGCCTATGGCCTTGTCTACTAAACCAGTAGCCACTCGTTGTGCGCCAGAAGCTGCACGCCCAGGCATTGACGCAAGATAAGTATTGGATTTATCAAATGTTTGAGCTCTAACTGCATCACCGACATTACCTAGGTTAGTAAAGTTTCCAGACGTGCCTGTAATAAATTTAGCAACAGCTATAGTTAATGCATTAAATTTATGCAACAAATAGATAGCAACAAATATCAAGAGCATTCCATCAAGTTGAACAAAGTTTCCATTCCAAAACTGATTTAATCGCCTTGAATCCTTGACTGGATCTAAGAATGGAAGATCAACATATCGCTCACCTATACAAGCATAAGCTTCACAAAAACCAGTATCAGATATGCTTCCTACAACATTAACATCACTACTAAAGTGATCAATAGGTATAGGAATAGGCCTAGTAATTTTTGAAAATTGCTCAGCTTTCATTGGCTGCGGGAACCACCAGTAAAATATGGAATCACCTAAACTAAAACCAAGTGTCTTTTCCGTTTCTTCACCAAAAAGTGGCGTGCTTCCAGGGCTTGCCATTTTAGGAAAATCGTGCTTACATACTCTAAATCCTAATGCTCCATATATTTCTTGACGCAAAATCATGGAGATAAAAATCAAGCCCGTAAATAAAATAATTGGCTGGACTGCATAAGATATTAATTGTTTTAACCAATTCTCAAACAGAGACCTAGTTACTCCAAACAACATAAAGCAAATAAAGATCGGTCCCATAGTGATTATCATCCCAATAGCTATCAGTGCTGTCAGGTAGATCACTGCGGCCTGGAAGAATATCATGAGTATAAAGTATAATGCTATAAAAAATAGTATGATGTATATGAAGCCCATCCAATCTACAAATAACAAAGAAAGTAGCTTTGAAATTGTTTGTGGCGCAATCATTAGAGCTAATATACCAGGCGATCCAGGACCGGTCGCCCCAGCCTCAACAATTATCTGTAAAATCTGTTCTACACCACCTATAAAATAGACAAAAAGGTAATCATTAAAAAAGGTCCAGCTATATTCAGCACTTAAAAGAGCTGAAACTATTGCTATCTTTCCTACCCTGACTATTAATTCAGTATGCGTAACTTCTAAGTGGCCTGCTAAGTATGAAAGAGCAGTAAACATTATATATAAGGTAAGCATAGCTGAAACTGCAGACCTATAGCCTGGGTTAGTCACTACCCCCATGTAAATACCTCTTATCAGCCCATAATTACCATCAGCGCCAAATAAGAAATCTTTTACGAGTTTTGTTACATAGGAAATTGGGTCTGGATTTGTTCTAGTAACTCCAGATTTTACCACTACTCTGTACTGCCCATTATTATCGTCATAAAACTTATCGAGTATTTTAAAATACAACTTACTATCTGCGTATTGTTGTTTTACTGAATCTGATTCAAATTGATAAACCCTTCCACCTGCCTCACGAGTATTACCATTTTTATCCACCTCGTACATAGAATAACCATCTGGTTTTTCTCCTAAGTGAAAACTTATACCCTTTGGATCTCTTTGAGAATCTAAAGATTGATTTGGATCACCGCCTTTTTCTCCAATCAAGGCATATAGACCTACGCCCTTTCTGAATAAGCATGGCGCATTTATTAATTTAGCATCAGCGCTATTGGTACACATATGACCATCTATATATTCACAATCACGCAAACGTTCACAGAATCTCGATAATTTATGCTCATGTGCACTTGTCCCATACCATGCACACCAAGCAGAAAGCTCAAATGAAGTATTATAATCTAATCCATATTCCCAGCCTTTGATAGCTATAGCCAAAGGCCTCCCATTAACTCGATAAGTTGAATCAACCCAGGGAGCAACCTGATTTTCTCCAACCTGACCATCAAGAGCTTCTTTTGAATATCTCGATGATATATTTAATGTCGCATGACCAAAATCGTCTGCCTCAATACATCTCTCACCTGTACATCCAGTCAGAAGTAGCATTGCAAATATAGTAATGATCCAATTTTTATTCATTACTTATTCACCTCCATGTAATTTTGTACTTGTTTTGCGATCAACTATATCCGGAGCTTTGGATATCTTACTTTCTGACTGAGAAGAATCTACATTGTCCACTTTACTACTCACAGAATCTTGAGGATTGGAGTCTTTAGTCGGCTCTTCTTTTGGCCCTTCCACTGGCGACTCATCAATACTATCTCTTCTTTCAGCTGAATCTGATGGTTGAGTCATTGGCTCAGGGTTATCCAGCTGAGGCCCAGAGTCCATCACGTGTTGTTTCAAAACCTCGCCAGGTGTTAGAGGTTTTTCTCCTAAATCTGGCTCAGATTGAGAGCCACTGCCTAAAGAAATATTCTTTGACCCTTCACTTAAAGTAGCAGAATTATCGCTCATTCCAAGACCACTAGAACCCATTGTCAAACCAGATCCTTGTCTCTCTATGCTACTTGGCTCCACGGCTTCCCACTTACTATCAATTTTTCCAGAATCTCTAGAGCCCATTGTTATACCTGATGTCCTTTCTTCACTGCTAGGGCTCGCCGATTTCCATGCATTATCACTTTTCACTTCTCTAGAGCCAATTTTTATACCAGATTTCCTTTCTTCACTGCTAGGACTCGCCGATTTCCATGCATTATCACTTTTCACTTCTCTAGAGCCAATTTTTATACCAGATTTGTTTCTTTCACTACTCGGACTTGTCGATACCCATGACCTCTTGCTTGAATCTGTGTTCACATTATCAACAGAAGCCTTTGGCTCTTGGTCACCTGATGTTTCTTTTGGTTCTTCCTTATTACGAGCAAATTTTTCATAATCTACCTCACCACCAGACTTACCACCTCTATGTGAAATTTTCTGATCTATCGCCTTTTCTTTAACAAACTTACCTATTTTAGACGGTATGCTAGTAATAGGGCTGGCAAGTTTATTTATGTCACCAGTAATGTCTTTAATTGGATTCATTCCTTGTTGCAATTTACCATCCTGACGAGCAGCTATCACATTCGTTAAATATTGCACTACTAAAGTGGTATAAGTTACGAGACCAGCAGCTAGTTTGGACAGAGCAAAAAATAATAAAGAAGAAGTTGCAAGCACCGAGAGCGTTCCCCCTTTAGAGAAGAAGTCAGTAATGTTACCAATTGACTCAAGTTGAGGAACGTAAAAAGGTATTCCAGGCAAGAATGGTAAAGTAAAAGAAAAACTCAAAGGTATCCCCATATTATTAAGATCAAGACCAATTTTTATTGGAATCAAAATACCCCAACAAGCTCTAACGACTGTTTTAGCTATGTGATCACCCATAATTTGATCTATCAATAAAAAGAAAATTAGCAAGATCGTTGGTTGAATCATGTAGCTAAACATTACTGATAGCCAATTATCAAACATACTCTTTGTTCTCTCGAACAATATTAGCACTATGAAGAATGGAGCTAGTGAAACCATCACTGCAAGACCCAAAAATGCCAAGCAATAGCTAACTATCACTTCCAAAATAGCTCTAAAATAAATCAATATGGCATATATTGTTATTATAGCAAAAAACGTCATTCCGGTATGAATCTGTAATAGTTGAATGAACAATAATCCCCAAATCCTACCATTTGTGTATTTATCAAAAATCGGATCAATAAATCCAAACACATTACCAGCTTGGCTTGTAACCCCAACAACGGCGGTCATCAATGAGTCTGCTCCATCTATAAAAACATTGAATAAATTTTGACTAAAAAACGTCCAGCTGGTTTCACTAAATAAAGCCAGAACTAACCCGATCTTGAGAACTCTTGTAACAATATCTGTAACTGTGATTTGTGTCGCACCCGCTAAAAATACTAATCCATATATTATGATGTACAATACCAGCATAGTACGTGCAATTCCTTGAAAAGTGGCATTACTAATTAACTTATGATAAATTATCATAGAAAGTTCATTAAACTTTTCTCGCAAAGGTTTCACCAATTTACCATAGACAAGGTCAGAAAACCAAGTGCTCCCCGTGTAATTAGCAATTTTAACTTGCACCACTCCTGTCAAATTATCATTTGGGCGAACAACACGTACCCACAAAAATCCACTCGATCCAGCATTACTTCTAAAGGTTCTTTCTACTGAAGTGCCAGCAGTAGAGTCACTCGGTACACCGCTCTCCAGAATTAGGTACTCTACTTTTATGGCATCCAAATCTGCTTTACTTACCGTGGCTACTGCATTCCCGATTTCAATATCCAGAAGATATCTTCCAAAATGTAAGAAGCTCATAAATTGGCTAGGCTTTGCGTCATTTATAGTACTTAAAAATTCTTCATATAATGAAATGGCAGACCAATCTTTCATAAATTGACTATATCCTTGAACCATCCCATCGATCGACCAACTAGTCTTAAATTCAAGATTTCCGTCTACATCAGATTTATGATAGAAAAAATCTTTACCGGTAAATGGGGAGTTAACGAATTTCTCGTTAATCTCTTTTATTGTCGTGCCACCAACTGCAAGCTTTAGACCTCTACCCTTATCATAGTAGCAAAGAGGATTATTATCTTTTCCATTAGCTGATTCAGGACAACTCGTGAGGTTAGTCTTAGTCGCATTGAATGCGATATTATCAATCCGCCCTTCCATAATTTTTGTATTAGTTCCAAGATCCCAATATAGACCTGGGGTCCCACAATTTACTGCATATTCTGGTCTGGTCGCTTTGATTCCATCAGTACAAAATTGCTGAGCATTACTGTATATTATCCTGTTATCTGGAAGCGAGCTTTGGGTATACATAACTACTAAGCTATCCAGTGATCCTAGTTCTGTATTCATTTCTGATTTACTACCGAAATATGAAGCATTTTGATCCAAAGTAACATTAATTACATCATCCTTTTTAACGGGAATTTTTAGGCGGTCATTAAACTTAAAATAATCTACATAATCCTTTACCCTAGCTTGAAAAGTCATTTCAGGTACATCTTGGTAATTCAGTAATACTCCATCTTTATAATGATGAAAATCAGAAATGTATTTATCCTGGTCATAGTCATATTTTTGGATAAATACCTGAGGTTCTTCAAATCTAGGGTCTATTCTATATAGCACTTTATATTTCGATGGCCTAGGCAAAACTCCTTTTGTTGACCATTCAATCTGCAGCAATTTTCCTTCACTAACATTAGTACCGGTTGGTATCCATTTTCCACTGTTATCTAAATTCAAAGAAGCAGAAGATTGATTAATACCAGAAAACTGTGGCGCTTCTAAACATGCAGGAATGATTGATGTAATAGTATCAAACGTAGAATTCATCCAGCCAAATCGAGAATCATCCTCTGCAGCAGTTACATTACTATGTATGCTCCAAATAATTAATACTAAGATTAGTCGAATAAATTTCATATCAGTTATACTACTTACTCATCATTTTTTGAACCTTCACCTTCACTGCTATCGCTCACCTTTGTTTCAATTCCTGACCTTTGTACTTCATCAGTCTTAGTACCTTCTGATAAAGAAACACCTTTATTTGTCTGATCAAACATTGACTCAAATTTTGCCACCATTTTCTTAACAATTCCAACCGGTTGTTCTGTTTTTGCATCTTGAGTTTTTGGGCTTTCTAGCGTTGGAGTTATCCCTGGATTTCCTGAGCCTTCTTCAACACTTATATTCGCCTGATTTTTAGAGTCACTTGGTCCAAACACCACACCTTGTCTAGATTTAGATTCATCAGAAGGCTGTACTTGTGAACTTCTCCCTCCAACTTGTATTCCAGGCTTCTGACCCGATGAGCTAGGAGCCGTTCTCTTCCAAGATGGTTTTGCTGTTTCAGTAGAGCTTTCAGGCTTATCTGACGAACTAGAAGTCTGAGCATTTTTTGGCTTATCTGGATCAGATTTGCTGCTTGGATCAGATTTTGTACTTCCTTCTTTCTCAACATCATGCCTATTCCCTTTCTCCAACGGAGCTTTTTTATCTCCCTTTCTCATGCTTTTAAGCCTTTCCTTTGCCTGACCCTTCATCGCTGACCGCGATTCAGCATCCAACCCGACTTTTTTCAGCATAGAATCTTCTGCTTTACCAGCCATCGCCATACCCATACCGGTTGCTGATGGGCCACCAGCACCACCAGCTATTCTACCAACTATACTGGCAGAAAAGTCAATATACCCCCATAAACAATATGCAATCATCAGCAACACAACCATATTCTGCATACTTAGTCCCATTTGGCTACTCCTGTGGTCAAAACCCCAAGGGGCAAACCAGTTAAAACAAAATAACTCAACATCAAGAAATGCTGGGGAAACCCCTTCAATATTAGGGAATGGTATTGTTAGCGGAATCGCACATTTCCAACATACACTATAGCCAATGACGTAATCTAGATAGATAGTAAATAGCTGAGTTAGAATTATAATACCTGCAAGCATAATTATAGGCTCTAGCATGTATCTAAATGTAAACTTAACCCAGTTATCAAAAAGATGTCTTGTCTTCTCGAATAATATAAAAGTCAAAAACAGAGGGGAAATACCAATTAATACTGCTATAGCCATATAAGCCATCAAATAAATCGCAATCGCTCTAAATAATACTATAATAATTATTCCAATACATACGATCATAAGGATAAAATATAATACGCCATTTAATCCCATTGCTGGAAGAGCCATAATCTGAGCAGCAAAAGTGGAACTTAAGAAGATTTTTGTCATCACTTCATTCATAAACATCATGGGGTTGGAAATACTTGTACTTCCACTGAACAAACTATATCCAGACATGTTTGCAATAATTGTATCAGAAAATTCTGTTGTAAAATCAAACACATAAGTATTAAAGAACTCAAATGTAGAATCATTCATTAAACCAGAAACAAAGGCTATTTTTACTATTCTGACAACCAAATCTGTTTGACTAATCTTTACCATTCCAAGCAAAAACATCATGCCATATGTCATTATGTATAGAATGAGTATAGCTTTAATATAGGTGAAGAAATTGGTACAATTTCCTTCTCCACCAAGACCTTTGTAGCATGTCATATTCTTAAAGACTGTTACTGCTGCACCTTTAATTTTTCCCTTAAATCCTTCGAAAAAAGGCTCAAGCACATCTCTATAAAAACCACCTCTTGCAACTTCTGTAAAAAACTGAACCTGATATTGACCAAAACTATCTTTATAATCATCAGGAGCATTCTTAATCTTCATCCATAAATAGCCTTGATTGTTTGCTGACGCTGTAATACTGCCAGAACCATTTGCATCGACAAGGATATTGCCTGTAGCCAGACCAGTCATGTCGTTATTAGGATTCTTGCCATAATCTGCAATTATGTACTGTACCGCGCCACGACCTTCTAGAGTATCATTAAACACATTACCATTTGTTCGACGGCATTTTGTCTGCTTTACACTGAGTACATAACCGCCAGTATTGTCCGCAAAATTAGGATCAGAATCATGGAATCTATATTGCAAATATCCAATATCACTACCTGTATAGATTGTATTCATTATAATTTGTTGGTTATCTGCACCATTCAAATATGATTGATCTTCTTGTATGGCGGCAAATGAGTAACCACTTCCTCTAGTAGTTTTATTAGTTGGGTTTAGATTTGAATCAAATCTGTATAGTAAGCCAGCTGCATTATCCGCAGAAAACCAGAAATATTTCTTGTTTTGATATTCTCCATCAACATATTCATGTTCCGTTGTGCAATCTCTATTAAAATTGGTAAATAACAAATTAATGTTGTCAGACCAAGGAGATGTGTATTTTCCATCATTTTTATAAGGTTCTGGCGCTATACCATTAATATTCCTATAACACGAACACCAATCACAACTCCTTTCCCAATCTCCTGAGTTAGTATGGCAGGTCGACTCATCACCAGGCCAAAAACTCCAATGAGCCCCCCTAGTATAACAACCTTCACTACAATTACATTCGTAACACTGCGCAACATATTCACATTTATCCACATATGGTGAAGTAGAATTCCAAAGAGAGTACCTACCACAGATAGGTTCATAAGCCCTTTTTCCCTCACGACAATCAGCACTAACATTTCCTTTTTGAATCGAACTATAGACACTAGAACTTGCAGCAGACGTTTTTTTATCTCTTTGAAGAGTAACAACGACCTTATCGTTTTTGAAAACCTGTATTAAATTTCTCCATTCATTAGTTTGTGCATTAAAAATTAATGTTGCAGGAGTCGAAGCGGTCTCTTCAAACCTTGGAATTTCCATTACTCCGTGACTAATATCTAGATTTGAGTCACTTTGCAAATTGTATCTAGGAATATAAGATTTACATAAACTTATATCTCCTTTCATTACGAATGTAACTTTCTGACCGGAGGCAACTCTTAAATTAGTATTTAACCACTTACCATAAGTAGTTGGATCTAAACTAGTTGCAGCTCCAGTAGTTTCTGAACTAAGCGCAGTATAATTCGCATTAGCCTTTAATGTAATTGTGTCAGTTAACTTATCTGCACTTGATACAGAACCGTCACCATCAAAATTATATCTATATAAGCAACCATCGGTTAGATCCATACCACCTACTATTGCAATAATCCATAAAACGATGCAGAGTAGTATTGCAACCAATGTTAGTATTCCTATCATAACCAATTTACTTTTGTCCATCAGCCGCCCCCTCCGGTCTTATCCCCGGTTGAAACCGAATCACTTGCTTCTTTTCCTCCGCCACCGCCAGTAGACACCTTGTCAGTAGCCCCACCTCTCTTATTAGACGACGTATCTTCCGAAAGCTTTTCACCAGCTTCCGATGCATCAGACATTGCTCCTTCTTTGTCTCCGGCTTTTGCCTTTACAGCAGCTGAAGCAGCTAGAACAGCCGCCATAGCAACATTTTTGACTTTATCTATTATTGCATTTGGATTTACCGTCACTGAAGCAAGGCTTGGACCGCCTACCAAGTCAGAAGCAAACTCATTCACAGATTGTATGAAGAAATAAAATACAATGACATAGAGAATTACATATAACAAACCAAGAGCTATATTTAGATAGTCATTAATTTTTGGTATCTCAAATAAAATTAATATTTTCTTTTCCCAACCATGGCCAAGAGAATATTTCATTAGCTTATATCCCATGCTTGCTTCACATTTTTCTACTTCAGCCACAGGTAGCCTTAACTCAAAGGTGCTAAAATTGTATTCTCCTGCAGAATAATCATGACGTTTATACTCACAGTTTCCATAAATTGATGAGTCATAAACTGTAAGTAATAACGCAATAAATCCTCCAATAACAGCTGGTTGCAATGTACATGAAATAACAAGTTTTAACCACGAGTCAAAATAACCTTTTGTTCGCTCAAACAGAGCCATTGGAATAAAAATTGGCGATATGTAAGCAAGCGCATATAGCGTGACCATACAAACTAAATAGGCTGTCAAAAAGTATAATAATACCGACATAAATACGACAGCAAAAACCAGGCCCATCATTACTATGATGATATTACCTGCCATAAAGAAGCCAAACATAACTGTAAAAAATGTTAAAGAACCAATCTCTCCTAACACCTCTATACCATTATCTCCTGGATCTCCCCAATCAATTGCAGATCCGGCATTACCAATATTATTCCCAGTTTCAACCAAGGACCCTATCATAGTTCCTATATTATAAAACAGCTGCATTCCCAAGTAATATCCAATACGACAATCTATCGCATCCCATATTTTGTAAAACTCATAGCCGGTTTCATATTTAGATTTGTCAAAATTACATAGCCCTTGCGCTCCGCCAGCTAAAAACACATACTCCGTAAAATCAGAAGTCAACTCTACCAATATGGGCAACGCAAACTCCGTCATACCATTATGTTGTACTTCTCTACCATACTCTATAGTCTTGGCCCCAAGACCCACTGAAAAATAAACAACCAGAAGAAACTTCATCAAGAACAGTGCAATTTTATTTAAATGCGCATATTCACCATTCATTACTACTTGAAAACCATAAACCATAACATAGAGAATTAGAGCTCCCCTTACCGCCATTTTCATAGCATTCTGAAACTCTGGAAACGGCCTTAGCATTGTAAAGGTAATATCATCTTCAAAAGCTGGGCATTCATTACCCACATAAAAGACTTTATTTAAAGTATCTCTCAAGCAATGAATAGTAAGACCAGAAAAACTTAACAGAGATTGACTTTTACTACGCCCATCGTAGCAAGACTTACCAAGAGTTCGACAAATCTCTTCTACGTCTTCACCAACAACACCAGTTGGTGCTTTATCTCGGCACATAACAGGCATCATGCCCCTTGAAGTGGGCATAATCAAACATACTTCATTCTCAACTACCGAAATAGTCAAAGGAACGTTAGCAAGAGAGGGTTTCCCTGTGATATCAGTATTAGTTGTTAAACTGCCCAGTTTAGCGGTCTCGCCTATATTCATTGTCACAGGCGTACATACCGGACTTGCAGTTTGATTTTTTATACAGAACTTAAACTCACTACCAACCGCTAAACAAGCATCTGCAACATGAGTTTTCATATCTAGACTCTTCTGAATGAAGCCATAGGCAGTATCGTTTATCAAATAATTTGTCGTATCAAGATTTGGCAAAGCCGAACAACTTTCACCAAAAGTATTTGCATATGTATTCATGTTAGTCGCTAACAACATGATACTCATAAATATTATTTTTATGAAATTTACAAGTCTAAAATTACACAATACTAGAACAGATGAGCACAGCCTATATGCTATAGGTAGGCGAATCGCTGGCAACGTAGGATTAATTGTAGAACTTACTATTAATTTCATTCACTACCCTCACTTGATCCAGAAGGTTTCGTTTGGGGAATTGGCATCTTTGAACTAGCACCACTAGTATCTTCACCTTTTACAGATGTAGAAGATGCTTTTGATGCATCAAATCCACTAGTCATACTCGATTTCAAACCACTTGCAATATTACCTCCTGCACTTTGCAATTTTTCACCAACCTTAGCTGCCAATTTTTCTTTTCCACCACCGCCGCCGCCAGTTGACATTTTATCGCTAGCACCACCGCCACCAGTTGACATTTTATCGCTAGCACCGCCGCCGCCGGTTGACATTTTATCGCTAGCACCACCACCTCTGGCCGACATTTTATCACTAGCACCACCACCACCGCCGGCTGATTTATCACCTGCAGCACCTCCAGCTGCAGAAGCCGCTTTCATCCCAGCCTTGAATAGCGTTTGAGGTTTTATTGCCATGTTACCAATTGATACACCCTCTGTCATATCAGCAGCAAATTCTGCCAAACTTTCACTAAAATGGTACATTAAATAGAGAGTAAAGCATGCTGTAAGCAACGCGAGCACAAGTGTTTTTATCTTCTCAAAAAGAATCTCAACCATATCAAAGAACATCCCAGGAGATGAAGAAACCGCATCTAAGAAATCAAATCTTTTTTTATCTTCTTTACCCGATGCATCTTCAATCCAAGGCATAACAGCATCGTCAACAAGCGATGCACCAGTATCAAATAAGAATTGAAATGGGTTATTAAGGATAAAGCCCAAGCTGTTTTTACATCCATCAATTTCGTCCTGATCTTCATAACTAGCTGACCATTTCTGATCAACATAGAAATACCTGGCACTTCGATTATCCAAAACTGTGGCACTAGTTGGACTTATCATACCAATTTGTATATCCACTTTAGGACCAGAATAGGTAAAATCTGTATAAGTGTACTTACATGTTCCATAAAAGCCAAAATCATAAACTGAAAGCATGGTAGTCATGAATACTACTGCAACCATTGGCTGCAACATAAATGAGATTAATAACTTAAGCCATGCCTCAAAGTATCCTTTTGTATAGTTAAATAAATATAGCGGAACAAAAAGTGGAGCTAGCACTCCAAGAATAACAATGGAAATCATGCATACAACAGTTGCATTCACAACGAATGCTCCAACTGAAATAACCAATAATGGATACATTAAGGCTAATGACACCAGCTGCATATATCCCGAAATAATGGCTGGAATTAACAAATAAATATAGGGAGGTATTGGAAAACTAAGTATATCAAGCTTTGAAAAGTCATGATTTCTGGTAGCGTTTTCAACCATTAAGGTCTGAACCGCATCTAAACCCAAATAGTGACTAATTTTACAATCTAAGGCATCCCAAAGTTGCAAGTGACGCAAGTTACTCGGGTATTCTACGTCAGTAAATTTACATAACTCTGATGGGCTAGCATTAATAATCCAGCTAGCCATCTGTGTCATTCCATCTAGCATAAAAGGAAAAGCCCACTGAATCATCCCATCCATTCTATCTAAATCATTCCCACTGCCTGGATTTATATTTATTCCAACAGAAAAATAAACCACAAAAAGAAATTTTATAATAAAAGTAACCAATTCAGACTTAGGTGGAACATCACCGGCCAAGACCATTTTAAAGCCAAATAAGATAACATAAATAGTCAATAAAGCACTAACTGTTAAGTGCATTTTCTTTTGAAATTGAAACAGTGCGCTCGTAGTTCTAGAATTGCTACCTAAAACAAGTTTTACATCATCAAAACTACAAACTGCCGTACTAATCATTAATTTCGCAATCATCTCTTTGACACACTCAATAAGCGGCCCAGTCATAACTATTGCTGCTCTTGAATTACTGTAAGCTCTTTGGTAACATCCACCCATGTTGCCACAGGTTGTTAAAGACGTAAGATTTGCAAGATCAGCTCTTCCTTCAGGACTAATATCCAGAAAATCAGCGTAGATCGAAACAGGAAAAGGTTCTTTGATGTATTTACAGCCAATAGGAATCCATCCACCAAAGCTTGCCGTAGCCACGCACATTTTATCGTTTTCTTTAATTACTTTCCACGGAAATACCGGAATTATACCAATATCGACCATCATACCTTCATCACCTTCGAGGCTATCACGATGCATCTCATGATATGATTCTTTACTGAGATCCCAAGCATTAAGTATGTCATCCCAAGGATCTTTTCCAGTAAATATTGACTTTGCTATTACTACAGCAGTCTTCGCTATAGCTCCAATTCTAACAGCAGCCAACTTAATGTTATTACACATCCCAAAGCTAAGTTTTTGATCATTGAAGTCAATTCTATTACCCCTCTCACAAGCACCAGGAAACATCTCTTTGTCATTTATTGATACACGCAAAAAAGTGTTAGCATATAAACCTGGTGATACAATATTAGCTACAAGGAAAGTAAAAAATGAAGCTGGAATACATGTATGTGTAAATTCAGAACGTAACAAGTTTCCAATACCCTGAGTTTCACAAGTAAGACCAGTGAGAGTATCCAAAATAGTATCAAGCACATCTTTCGCCTTAGCGGAGCGAACAGTTGCCACGTTAATAAAAGCAATGATGGTCAAAAAAATGATAAATTTGGAACAAAGCATTAGCAAAAAATCGCGATAGCTAACTAATAGCACTTGATGCTTTAATTTATCCCATAATTTATTTTGATAAATTCTGTTCATCAACCTAATGCTTTTACTTCCTCATAAAAAACTGGCAACCACTTTTTAGGATCACTTCCATGCTTTTCAATAATCTTGTCAAGCAACACAACTGTTTCTGCTCTTCCTGAAAGAACATTAACAATGTTACTCATACCAGCAAGATTCACTTTTGCTATAACTGCATTTACTCCTTGCTTTATCAAAAAATATCTCGAAGCAGGATCGGTAGTTTTTATTAATGTATACTCTCTTTGAGATAGCATAAATGCAGTTCTGTAAACATCTGTAGCTTTAAGATTCGGAAGAAAAATCTGCGTTGCTGTTTGCTGAATTAAAGTATCACTGATCTGACTTTTCGTTGCATCTTCAACGCTTTGAGTAGCAAAAATTACGAAAGTATTCAGCTTACGCAAAACTTTAAGCCAATCTTTAATTTTTGGAGCAAAGACAGGATTGTCTATCAGGGCCCACGCCTCATCTAGTACAATCATTGTTCTTGAACCATCTAAAGAAATATTAATCCTATGGAAAATATATAAGAGAACAGGTGCAAGTGACAAAGGATCTTTTAATAGCTCAGCCATCTCAAAGCCAAAAACTCTAGACACTCCAAGATCAATTGAATCCGTTTCATTATCAAATATTCTCGCGTGCGACCCCTTACCATGCCACATTTCCATTCTACTAGCCAATGAACCAGGTATTGCCATTCCAAGAAATGGCGCTATACTTTCGAGCTTTCGGTCTCTTCTATCCAAACGATAATTACCATCAATTGCCTGTGTAAGAACTTTAATATCTTCAGCATTTAACGATTCCCCATGTGAAGTCACAAGAGTTTTAAGCCAATCAAGCAAAAACGACCTATTCTCACCGGTATCAGGCAACTGAAGTGGATTAAATCCACAGTTCTGGCCTGGATCAATAATGGTATAAACACCGTCTAGCGCTCTGATAAAAATTTCGGCACCCCTATCTTTATCAAAAAAGAATGTTCTTGGCCTAAATTTCTGAGCCTGAGCACAAAGAAAGTTCATAAGAACTGTTTTACCAGCACCAGTCGGGCCAATAATCAAACTATGACCCACATCACGTACATGGAAATTAAAGTAAAAAGGTGTACCTGATGTAGTATCGAGCACAGTTACATACTCACCCCAATGGTTACCATACATACGCCCAGGCGGGTAGTTATGCATAGACGCAAAACCAGCTAGGTTCAGAGTGTTAATTGTAGATTTTCTGATAATATAGTTGAGGTTACCAGGTAATTGCCCCCAATAACTTGGCTCCATATTAACCCGCTCGCGCACAGGTTGCATACCACAGTTTGACAACTCCACAGCTGCCATAGACAATGTGTTTTCAAGCGCTTTTAAGTCTCTGTCTATACATAACAAAGAGATATGGTGCTCACCAAAACCAATATCACCACTCATTGCCATATCTAGAGCTTGAGAAATTTCAGCAATTTGAGAAACCGCCTTATCTTCGGCCTGAATCATTCGGTTCTGTTGCAACTGCATTTTATTAATAGCAATTGTTCGATTCGAAAACCTAAAACTCTGAGTCATAATAAACTCAAAGGGCATTTGTAAAAAACCGTCAAATACTCCAGCCGAAGTACTAGGGCCATACTCGAGCACACTTACTATACCAGCAAATTTTTTACCTTTGGGACCTCTTGATTCAATCGAACGCGAACCAAAAAACAATCTATTTGTTGGTAAATAGTCATCTAAAGAATTTCTTGGAACCATCATCGGGCTTGAATCACCACAATTTATAATCGTTCCTAAAAACTCACTTATTTCACAAAAAACACCGTCTTTAGTTTTCCTTATACCAAGTAGCTCTGTATCGTAGTCACGCAATGTATTAATTACCCTAGTGGTCATTTCTTGCATGCTCTCATGCATCTCGCGCATATCATTTTCCCAAGCTTCCTTATTCGATTTTTGACGAATCTTGGTGAATATATATTCAACGATAGCAGCACCTTCTTTATCAGGTTCATACAGAATACTAACATAAAGTTCGTTGAAATATGAGTCAGAAGAAGAGTTTTTTTCCTGCCATTCTCCCTCCAAATAACTAATGAAATCTTTAGAAGTTTTTACAGTAGGATCAATGCTATATTCACTATTTCTTTGCATTACCGCTTTGCGCCGACGAACTGTATGAAAATACAAAGTAACATTACCAGAAGCCATATTCTTTAGTAGAGAGTTTCTGATATTCTTACGTATATCTAAATCACTATCATCTGCTGTTTCAAATGAGAATCCACCAACCTTAATCACCTGCAATAGGCCATTGTTTTTAGTCAAGATAGTATTTTTATCCCAATGACCCTTGTAAGGAACAAAGTGAGATACCGGCTTTTCTCGTTTTGCGTACTGTTCTTTAGCCGCAGCAGTTTTGGATAGTTTGAACATAAATCTTATATACTCTAAATACTATAGGAGTTGGCTCCATAATATGATTTATTAGGACATTGATTACACTTTCCAGCGTAATTCAAATACAACTCCATAAATCTAGGCTCTTTAAAACAAAGAAGGTACCCTATCAGATGTACTACAGCGGCAATAAAAATTATGTAAACACTGGATTTTTGAATAAACATAGTGACTGAAACCATCATATTAAGCATGGCATATTGGATGCTAACTCCAAAAATCATTGATGGCCTCGTTAAACCGACAAACAAAGGATCTGTAGCAAGTTGTCCTGACATGATTTTCTCCTTGAAAATTGCGCATTAAAATTACACATTAAATAATACCCCAATTAAGTTTAATTTTGATATTTGGTATAATGTCTACCTGCCTAGTCTAATTGAATTAGACTAGGCAAATCAAACCTATAGTATTAAAGAATGAAATAATTTCTTAAGAAGGGGGTAATGAAGCACCATCTTGCTCTAATAGCACCAGTTTTGCTTTGTATTTATAACGTAAATTTAATGTAAGAAGTGAATATTTTTGGTAAAAATCATGTTGAATTAAAGGCGCAAAGGACCTCATAGCAAGCGACTTTTTGTAGCGTTTCATAGGAACCAACAAGTCAGCTTGGACCTGATGGGCTTCACACATCTTCTGCCCAAGACTTCTTCCGTCGCCTGAGACACCTGGTTTACGCTAATTCTGGATAAGAATTAGGTTAAAAACAAGGAAGCACTGAGGTTCAAAGGGGTTCTTGCCTTATTGCAAAATAGAGAATTTAATAGTTTTTAGTGGTATTAACTATAAATCACTGAATTCTTAAAATAAAACTTATTTTAAATGGGAGTGAGAACCGCTTCGAAACAACCATTTTTATTAATTCTCACCAGCTCGGGATAAGAATTATAGAAATTCTTATCCCGAGCTGAGGCGGTTTGTGACCTGGTATGACTAAATTGTTGTACAACGAGATCACTTATATGATCCTGAAAGCTTACGCTTCCTCGCCATAACTTGTATTGTGAAATTGAATCACTTAATTCAATGTATCTCTAATTAAATTTTAGAGTAAAGTTAGGCTAATTTAATTCACTAAACGACTTCGAGATCTGACAGTTTTTATTATCAACAATATATCTTACGGATAAATTATAACTTTATAAACCAGATGGATCACCAAGTATTTTTGTAAAAATTTCTTCGACGTCTCCAAGAACCTCTTCAACGCTTTCTGAACTTACGCTGTATTTTACACCCAAACCTTGTATATCTTCTTTATCTTGCTTAGCTTTTCTTGTTTCGTTTAAAGCCCCTTTAACAAAAGCCTTATCTTGTAACAAAAGAGCAACAGTCTTAGGAGTCAACATAGCACGGACTAGAAAATCTAGAGCCTCTTCTGAAATTTCATCAGATTTTTCTCGCGCACTTTGTTTATTTTTTTGATTCTTAGGTCTTTTTTTAGACATCCCTTCCCCCAATTTTAAATTAATAAAAAAAGACTTCCCCGTTTTCATTCTTACACCTAGAAAAAACAGAAAGAAGAATTAATTCTATCTAAAATCTTTATCACTTATTACAACTTCAGTCAAGGTAACACCAATTTTTTCATCCACAATAACTATCTCGCCCTTGGCAACCTTTTTATTGTTCACATAAACATCTATTGGCTCTCCAACGGCGCGCTCAAGCTCAATAACCGCTCCTTTCCCAAGCTTTAATATGTTACTAAGAGACATTGTGGCAACTCCGAGCACAACCGAAACTTGAACCGGAACATCATAAAGAGCTTCCAACGTTAATTCTATATTATCCTCATTAGCTTTCTTGTCAGCCATACTTTACCTATTTGTCGTACTTTTTAGTTGCTCTATAATTTTATCTATTTCAGCTGAAAGCTGTTCCTGATTGTATTCTAGCCTTGTGTCTAGCCATTCCAAGCTACAATCATCTTTATTTAGCTTACCATCCTGAATGATTTGAAAATTATCCTTAAATCTACTAGGAATTTCATCTGATTGCAAAACCTCCATGCAAAAAGCATAGCGATCCGGGTGAATAGTCAAAGTAATTAACCCTTCTTTATAGAAATTCTTTAGCTTCTCAAACAAACCATGTCTAATAATTTCCTGAAAATCAGCAGGCAATATTAGATGTAGCTTCTTCGCAATGCCTGCAATAGCTTCTGCTGACACTTTTGCAATTTGTGAATCAATTTCTACCGCAGGAACAATACTCTGCAATTTTTCTTTAAATAAATCAGCAAACTTATTCTCTGAAGTAAGTTCTTCTAGTTGCTTTTCATAATTAAGTTTCGCCTCTTCATAACCTTTTGCAAAAGCTTCCTGCTTAGCAGAGTCTATGTCAACGAATTCCTCTTCAATTTCACTATGCATGTTACTACTTTCTGAAGATTCGTCAATGGTTTTCTTGTTCTCCAGATCATTAATAGTTGAATTATCCTCAACTATTTTAATAAGATGTTCAGTAACCACCTCGTTAATAAGTTTATCAACTTCTGATTCTTCATTATAAAAAGTAGAATTTACTACTGCTGATTTGGGCAAATCTTCCAATTCAAATTTTTCATGCTTTGACATAAAAAAACCTATATAGTCGCTTGAGTTTAGTTATCATACTCTTTATTTTTTCTTTTAACAACCACTGTTCATAACCCACAACGGATTAGCATTATGAGTACGAGATACAGTAAATTTATAGTATTTTGTTTATTCACTCACCTGTTTTTTGCGACGGCATGCACAGCACATAAGGCTGATGAATTTACTTGGCAATATTAAAAAAACAAAACTTTTTCTATAAATACAAGTTAATTTCATCCAAGCAACTATAGCTTCATGTTACAAACTCATCATCATTGCTATTCAACGCTACATCAATCTCACCAGCCTCTATAAGCTTTTTAGCAACAGCAACAACATCACCTCTTGCCGTGTCTACATCTTTTACCCTAACAGACCCTAACGCCATTAAATCCTCTTCTATGATCTTAGCAGCTCTTTGAGACATACTGGCAAAAAGTACATTTTTAACTTCATCAGGAGCTCCTTTAAGAGCCAAGGTAAGTCTGGATTTTTCAACATCACGAAGCAACCTTTGTATACCTTTAGAATCAATTTTAATAAGGTCGTCAAAAGTAAACATCATATCTTTGATTTTTGCAGCAGCCTCAGGAAGATTCGCTTCAAGCATAGTCATAAACTTACTTTCACTATTTCGATCCAAATTGTTAAATATTTCAGCAAGCATTTCAAAGCTATCGTATTTCTGAGTTTTGCCTACACTGCTAATAAATTCTGCTCGTAAAATTCTTTCTACTCTGTCAAGCACTTCCTTTTTAACGCTACCTATACTCAAAATTCTTGAAATAATCTCAAAGGCAAAACCATCCGGCAAGTTACTCAAAACCTTAGCTGCATGGTCAGGAGAAATTTTAGAAAGAACCAAAGCAGCTGTTTGCGGATGCTCATTTCTAAAATACAGGGCCAACAACTCTTCATTAACGTTGGCTAATTTTTCCCAAGTATTTCTTCCCTGCGGCCCACGAATTTCATCCATAAGAGCACTAACACGATCCTTATCTAGTATTTTCTCTAACAAACGCTCTGTGCTATGAAGATTCCCAAGAAACATCGAATCACCAGTCAAGCCACCAGCCAATTGTTCCATAACCGAATCTATTACCTCAGGACTAACTGCACCAAGGTGAGACATAGCGTGAGATATATCCGTAATCTCATCTTCTGACATTAAGGAAAAAATTCTAGTAGCATTTTCATCAGACAGTGATAACAATACTATCGCTACCTTTTGCGATCCTGTTAATTTTTCAATATCTTTAGCTGTAACTCCCATTAATTTTCCTCATTAAGCCATTTTCTTAAAACACTGACTAAGTCTTGAGGACTAGCCTCTGCAATATCATTAACCTTCTTAATTGAGCTAAAAGCCTGCGTTGCTGCCGGAGCTTCACCGTCAATTGGTCCAGAAATAATGGCAGTACGAATACCATCGGGCCCTACTGCTCCCAGACCGGCACCACCACCAGACACAAAACCATCTAGCGCAAACTCACCATCATCAATACCACCGCCTACCTTTCTAACTTCAAAAGCCTTTAAAGCAATAGGTCTTATAACCGTAATTAATATTAATAGTACAACTATAGCAAAAATCAAAGTTTGAAATAAGTTTGGTAATTCTTCCTTAATCCAATCAGTCTCTTCCTCTAATTGACCAAATTCTGCCGCAAACTTCATATTTACAACTTCAATTTTATCACTACGATCATCACTAAATCCAACTGCAACCTTAACTAAATTAGCAATTTTATCTAAATCCTCTTGCGACCGAGGGGCATAAATTTGCTCACCAGTTTTGGCATCAGTCGTATATACTCCATCTACAAGAATACCTATAGACATTTTTGTAACAAGACCAGATTCAGAAATATGATTCTTAACCGTTTTTGAAATTTCGTAGTTGGTTGTTTGATCACTTTTTTCAATAATGGCAAACTTATTAGCTGCTGCATCACCGCTACCACCACCTGGTATATTATTTGCCACCGAAGCATCTTGACCGGCACCATTAGCAACTGGAGTTTGCTCCTTTTCATCAATTGACTGAACCGATCTAACCACAGAACCATCTGGGTCGTATACTTCAGAATTGATAACCGTACGATCGAAATTCATCTCCAAAGCCACTTGGGCTTTTACTTTACCAGGACCAAGACTTCTTGTAAGAAGCTCTTCTATAACGCTACGCAACCTATTTTCACTTGTTATCCTGATTTCGTCATTTTTTCCACCAGCAAAATCTGCTGACTCTTCTGACGAGCCAATCTTTAAAGCAACTCCTTTTGTATCAACGATTGTAACACTCTTCATTTCTAAACCTGGAACAGAAGTAACAACTAGGTGACTAATCGCATCGATTTCAGATTTACCAAGTCTTTTACTACCACGAAATTTTAGTACGACAGACGCTCGTGGTTCCATTCTTTCCTTAGAAAAAATTTCGCGCTGCGGCATGACAAGATGAACTCTTGCCCTTTCAACCTGTTCAAATGCAGAAATGGTCCTGCTTAATTCTCCCTCTAAGGCTCGAATTAGCTTAACATTTTGTGAAAAATTAGTCGCCCCAATGCTGTCTTCTTTATCAAAAATCTCATAGCCAACGACTGAACCACTTGAAGGTAACCCTTGTTGGGCCAAGGCAATCCTAGCATTAACCACCTCAGATTTATGCACTTTTATTATACTACCATCACCTACGGCAACATAATGTATCTTACGATTTTCGAGCTCCTGAACTATCTTGCCACTATCCTGAAGATCGAGATCCGAATACAGTACAGACATTTCATTTTCACCAATTCTAGAGACAAAAATGATAAACAAAATTAAGAACGTAAGTATGGTTATAGCGGTGGCAGCAAGCCTTATTGGGCTCATTTCCTTAAAAAACTGAATTATGACCTGCATCTAACTAAATAGTTTAAGTTACAAAATATTAAGCACTATTAATACTCACTTTATCCAAAAAGTCAACGGATTAGGATGAGAAGAACCTTCCAACAAAAATTGTAAAGCAACAATACTCCTAACCACAAACCATACAAATACCATCATGTACAAAATAGGTCCAATAAAAATCAAAGTTGTAATCATTGCAATAAAAAGTCCAAGCAACCCAAAACCAAAAGTTCTAAACGCAAAAATATAGTGGCTGCGCCACCGTTCATCATCATGATTCATGTTCGCAAAAGCAAAAACCACACCTATCAATGGCAAAATTGGAATAATTATTCCCCCCAAATACAATATATACACAAGAATCAGGTTCTTTTTCCCCGGTTCAAGGTATCGTTTGATTTCATCATTCATAAATAAATCTATTAATTTTTCAAACTCTTTATTACCGCACCAAGTATACTGCCATGCTTTATATATTCTACTTCGTTATCAGTATACACCTGTAATGTTGCGTCTACAGTTTCATTATTGCCACCAGCTTTTTTTATCAAACACTTAAGTGGATGATACGGCTTAATATCATCTGTAATACCCAAAATACTAATTTCTTCATCCCCTTTCAAACCTAAGCTTTTCCATGTTATTCCAGAGTTAAAAGAAATAGGTAACACCCCCATTCCAACTAAATTTGAACGATGAATACGCTCAAAGGTCTCTGCTATTACGGCTTTTACACCTAACAAACTAGTCCCTTTTGCAGCCCAATCACGAGAAGATCCTGTACCATATTCTTTACCTGCAAAAATTACAAGTGGAACTGACTTCTTTTTATATTCCATAGCAGCATCATAAATACTCATCTGTTGCCCGGTCAGGTGGTTAATAGTGACTCCTCCTTCTACCCCCGCGCATAATAAGTTTTTAATCCTTACATTGGCAAAAGTGCCGCGCATCATAACTTCATGATTTCCCCGCCTTGAACCATAAGAATTAAATCCAGCAGGTGGAATACCATGGCTCATCAAAAACTGCGCAGCTGGACTTGTTTTGCTTATGGAGCCCGCTGGTGATATATGATCTGTTGTTATTGAATCACCAAATAATGCAAGAAGTCTAGCATTCTTAATATCGCTAAGCGCTACTTTCGGTTTAGCGATATCGACAAAATACGGCGGATTGTTTATATAGGTAGATGGCTTCCAATCATAAGTTTGGCTTTCAATAGCCTGAATATTTTGCCAATTTTTATCACCACGGAATACGTCTTTATATTTTGCAGAAAACATTTCAGGCGTAACACAAGAACTCATATACGCTTTTATTTCTTCTTGAGTCGGCCATATATCTTTTAGGAAAACTTTTTGCCCAGTAGCTGTGGTAGCAATTGGATCCTTATCCAAATCTATGTTAACGCTACCAGCTATTGCATAAGCAACAACTAAAGGCGGAGAAGCAAGATAATTAGCTCTAACAAGAGGATGAATTCTACCTTCAAAATTCCTGTTTCCAGAAAGAACCGAAGCTACTGCAAGCTCTTGATCTTTTATTGTTTTCTCAATTTCCGGTTCCAACGGTCCCGAATTACCAATACATGTTGTGCAACCATAGCCAACTAAGTTAAATCCCAAATTATCGAGATATCTGTCTAATCCGCTTTTACTCAAGTATTCTGTAACTACTTGCGAACCAGGAGCTAGGGAAGTTTTTACCCATGGCTTTGCTTTTATACCAAGTTTGCTAGCTTTTTCAGCAACAATGCCTGCTGCTATCATTACAGACGGGTTAGATGTATTGGTACAGCTTGTAATCGCCGCTATCACAACATCACCATGACCAATAGAGTAGTCTCCTTTACCTACTTTATGCTTTTGCTTTATATCAGCATTCGCTGCAAAAGTTGGTAATGCCTCGATAAAGTTATTTTTCATATCTGAAAGCCTAACTCGATCTTGAGGACGCCTTGGCCCAGCAAGTGAAGGCTCCAAATTATCCATGTTTAACTCAATAACATCAGTATACACCGCCTGGTGAGCTTCTCTCCACATCCCTTGAAGCTTTGCATACTCTTCTACTAGTTTCACCCTGTGTTTGTCACGTCCCGTAAGTTTTAAATATTTTAAAGTTTCATCATCTACAGGAAAAAATCCACATGTAGCTCCATATTCAGGAGCCATGTTTGAGACTGTCGCTCTATCGGCTAAAGATAGGGAGTCAAGACCTGGGCCAAAAAACTCAACAAATTTACCTACTACTCCCTTTTTGCGTAATATTTCAGTTACCGTGAGAACTAGATCAGTTGCAGTGATATTCTTAGCCACTTTGCCAGTTAGTTTGAATCCAACAACTTCCGGAAGGATCATAGGTAATGGCTGACCAAGCATTGCTGCTTCCGCCTCAATTCCACCAACACCCCACCCCAGGACCGAAAGGGCATTAACCATTGTTGTATGACTGTCTGTGCCAACTAGGGTATCAGGATAAGCAAAATTTCCGCTTGAAGTTTCTTCCACATGAACCACTTGTGCCAAACATTCTAGATTTACTTGATGACAAATACCAGTTCCAGGCGGAACCACTCT
>JANNVO010000117.1:0-1899 GCA_031414475.1 Rickettsiales bacterium | reverse complement strand
CACGTCGCGGCCCTCACCGAAGCCCTGCACCCAGGCCAGCTGCGGCAGTTGCGCTGTCAGGCTCGGGCCTGTAGAGCCGACTTCAGCGGTTTTAACCCACCGAAGTCGGTTTCTTCGTACGTGATGCTGCTGGCGTTGCATATGTAGGTTCACTCGCTCACCTCATCACCGACGTCAGCCTCGTCTTGATGCGAGGCTGAATTTCGTCGCGGCCCAGGGTTGGCGGACTCGTGCGGGATCTTGCTGAAGTTCGCCAGGTACAGCCACTCCTTGGCCTTGCTCATGCTCGCCGGGTTGCGCCTGTCGGCCAGATAGAAGTTGACCAAGTGCGCGCTGGCCGAGCCGTCTTTTCGGCGGCCCGCGCTGCCATCTCGGCCTCACGGTACTGGTTCCTGAGCGCCAGCGCCGGGCTGCCGATCAGCAGCAGAGGAAGCAGAGTGGTCAGCCTGCGGATGACCGTATTCGTGGCTGTTGATGCCTGCACTTCATGTTCCAGTTCGAAAGGCGCCGGCAGCATTGCCGCCAGCCACCCTCCTGGGAAAACGAAGGCCCCGCCGAGTTGCCGGCCCGCTGTCGCGTCAGTAGTGCGCGCAGTGGCCGGTGGCTCATCGGGAGACGTTCTATTTCAGCGACAGCCCCAGGGCTTGCGTCGGCACACCGGTTTCGTTGCCCGAGGTGCCGTCACCAAAGACGCCGCCTTTGTTCAGACCCCACGACCAGATCGAGCCGTCTTTCTTCAGCGCCGTGACGAACTGGCCGTAGGGCGCCATCGCGAAGTCGTCGATGTCCCTGATGCTGGGCACCAGGCCGGGCCGCCAGAAGTCGGAATAGAGGTTGTTGGCCAAGCCTGTGCGGCCGCCCACCAGGCTGTCGCCGTTAAAGCCGCCCCAGACATACAGCTCACCGCTACTGGTCAACGCATACGAGTGTCCGACAACGGCCGCCACTCTCTTGAGGTTGGTCGGCACGCCCGTCACCACCGTGGCCAGGGTGCGGGAGACCTGGTCGCCCAGGCCCAGCTGGCCCTGGCCGTTGTAGCCCCAGGCCCAGAGCTTGCCGTCGGTGGTGACAGCCAGGCAGTGCACATCGTTGGGGTTGAACTTCACCTCTTTGCAAGAGAGCTGACTGACCTGGGGCGGCGCGATCGTGTCTTGCTCCACCGTGCTGAGCAATGTGTAGCGCTGCAGTGTGCTGTCGTAGTCGCTCTGGCGGGTGAATGCGCGCCAGACGTTGCCGTCTCTGGCAATGGCCAGCAGGTTGCAGTCCAGTCCACTGCTGTCGGCGAGCACCAGCTGGTCGATGGCTGGCAAGCCGTTCAATGGCGCGGCGCTGATCACGCCGCTTGCACTGCGCTCACCCGGCAGCAGCCACACCGAACCATCGGCGCGCAGCGCATATGTGGCCGACGAGCCTGACAGGCAGGCCATCGCTTGCGTGACCGCGCCCAGTTGCGTGACCTTCACTGCGGCCGGGACGATGAGGTTGTCGTCACCGGTGTAGGTGACACCCAAAGAGCCCCGCCAGTTGCGACCCCAGCCCCAGACGGTGCCGTCGCGCCTGACGACCAGACTGCGATTGCCGCCACCGGAAGTGAAGCTCTGCGTGCTCACCGCCACCGCTTCGCTGACGCCCGTGATGAGCTTGGCCGTCGTGCCGGCGATGGCGGTACCCGCGCCCCCTTCCATGCCCGAGCCCCAATGGATCACGCTGCCGTCCGCGCGCACCGCCAACGCATAGCCGCCATCAGCAACGCTGAGCTGAATGACCCTGGGCGCCACACCCCCTGGCGCGGCTACCACGCTAAGCGTTGCGCTGATGCTGGTGGTCGTGCCACCGGCCCCAGTGACGCTGACGCTGAACAAGGCGCCGTTGTCGGCCGCGCTCAACGCGGCCGGCGTG
>JANNVO010000116.1:0-2961 GCA_031414475.1 Rickettsiales bacterium | reverse complement strand
CACTGCCCGTCCGGCAATGTCGGCATGCGGATCCCGCTCTCGGCCACCGCGCGCGGCATGCTCCCCGAGGGCACCGGCAGCGTGGACGCCGCTCCCGCAGAAGCAGAGTTGCGCCTCGCCGAGGCGTACGAGAACACGCCGCAGCGGCGCGACATCGATCGCAGCGTCGCTGCCTTCGCCGCCTGGCAAGCTGACGCGATGCGCCGCACCGTGAACCTCAACCGCGAGGGTGACCGTCGCGGTGCCAAGCATTATCTCGGGCGTGAGCTCAAGTGGATGGAGCCTTACGCGCGTGATCTGCCGGGTGCGGAGCCGTTGCTCGCCGAGATGGTGCTGCTGCTGCGGCGTGCGGATGAGGAGATGACTGCGCGGTTCGGGAAGGCGCTGTACGTGGGGTCGACGCAGCGGATGCGGGGGGAGCAGGACCTGCGGTCCAAGGTGCAGGAGTCGATGTTCAGTGTGTTGCAGCGGAAGGGGCCCAAGTAGGGAGGTCGCATGATCGGCGTACTCGCGGGAGACATCATCGGGTCCGTGTTCGAGCGTCACAGCACGAAGAACACGGACTTTCCGCTCTTCTCCCGGCACTCCCGTTTCACTGATGACACCGTGCTCACGGTCGCCACGGCGTACGCGATCCTCAATGGGGTGCCGTATGCGACGGCGTATCACGACTTCGGACGGCGGTACCCGAATGCGGGCTACGGTGGCGCGTTCATCGAGTGGCTCCGCAGCTCGACCCCGCTCCCGTACAACAGTTGGGGCAATGGCTCAGCCATGCGTGTGGCGCCGGTCGGTTTGGCGTTCGACACCGCAGAGCGAGTGCTTTCCGAGGCCGAGCGGAGCGCGGTAGGGACACACGATCATCCCGAAGGAGTGAAGGGGGCTCAAGCCACCGCCCTCGCAGTGTTCATGGGTCGGTCGGGTGCGCAGAGGGAGGAGATCCGCGCGGAGATCGTTGGTCGCTTCGGTTACGACCTCAGTCGACGCATTGACGACATCCGACCGACGTACCAGTGGAATGTCTCGTGCCAGGGATCGGTGCCGGAGGCGATCATCGCGTTCCTGGATTCCGAGAGCGTCGAGCACGCCATTCGCCTCGCGGTGTCACTCGGGGGTGACAGCGACACGCAAGCCGCGATCGCGGGTGGTATCGCGCAGGCGCACTACGGGCATGTTCCGGCGGCGATCACCGAGCAGGTCTGCGCGCGGCTGCCGGCGGAGTTCATCGACGTGATCGATGCGTTCGCTCGTGCGTTCCCGGACCGGCCGCGGTGAGGCGGTCATCAATGGATTGGCAGAGAACACGACCCTGAGCTTCAACGCCTGCTCAGACTCCCGTGGACCATTGTGTCCGAGACGAGTCCTGAAGGCGATCTCCTTCTGCGAGTGAAGGAGATTCCTAGCGCCGTCGGTTGTGGTGAGACGGAGGCTGCCGCCATTGCCGACCTGTGGGAGGCGCTGGCAGAATCGCTTCGCACGCATCTGCATTTCGGTGATCCGGTCACAGTGCCGGTCGGCGTCCCCACACAGTGGAATCGAATCGGCTCGGGCGAACGACCGCCCCATTGGACCTTTCTTCCCGTCGAGAACGGTGCACGCACGGGCGGGAACAGCGGACTCGTGAATAGCTGAGTCCGTAGCGACGACACGGATCTGACCGCCGCTCCGGCGCGAGCCACCGGCCGCGCATGACTGCCTTACACTCCGAGCACGCGGAGCTCGCCTGGCTGCATCTCGGCAAGCGTGATCAGCAGCGCGGGCACGAGAGGGACGAGATGCTCAATCGCGTTCGAGTGCGTGCGGAACAGCACAATGCGGAACGGACGTACGCGAAGATTCTGCTGATAACGCAGATTCTTGTCGACAGTCAAGAACGCGTCGCACAGCGGAGTCAGCGCGTCAAGCAACGGGCCGTCGTCGAGATTCGTACTGCCGAGCACGGCGCGGACAGTCGCGACTTCATGACCGGAGATATAGCGCGCGAGGCGTTCGGGGACGCACGCATCGAGAATGACGCGCATGCGGGTGTGCTACGCCGCGGAGACGACAGCTTGACTCAGCAGGGCCTGCCGCGCGAGTTCGAGCACGGCGATCGCGTGCTCGCGGGACACGCTGGGAAAATCCTCCAGGAACTCCCCCAGAGGATGCCCCCCCTCGACGTAGTCGATGAGCGCCCGCACCGGCACTCGAGTGCCGGTGAAGCACGGTTCTCCGCCTAGGCGATCGAGCGAAGAGGAGATGAGGGGGGTCGGGAGGGTCATCCGAGACTCGGGACTGGGTAGCTAGAACTTAGCCGATGTCCGGTCGTGTGTCGAACCCCATCGCCCGCGCCGCCGCGACGAGCCGCTCGTCGTAACTCGCTAACGCGAGCTCCACCCCACGTTCGCGCAGATGATGCATCGTTGCGAGATGCAGCGCGTCGAGTGTGCGGACCGGCACCGGGAACGGATCGAGTGCGCGCTCGAGCACCGCCGACGCGAGCTCGATCTGCTGCACGCGATGCAACAGCGCCTGCGCCGCGTCCACCCGCTCCGCCTTCACGCGGCGCGCATTGATCCGGTTGAACACTTCGAACTTCAACAGGCGGCTCGACGCGAACGACGCACGCCAGAAATCGTCCTCGGGCCGGCGCGTTTCGCCGAACAGGTACGCCAACGCCACCGACG
Organism: Rickettsiales bacterium; assembly: GCA_031414475.1. Classification (GTDB taxonomy): domain Bacteria; phylum Pseudomonadota; class Alphaproteobacteria; order Rickettsiales; family Rickettsiaceae; genus Megaera_A. The sequence goes on along the minus strand of JANNVO010000116.1, from coordinate 295 downwards.
AGTCGAGGTAGATCACCGGTCTCCGCGATCGCGCGTGAGTTCCTCGAGTAGCTGTTCCGTGGGAGCAAACGGCACGCGTGGCGGCGGACTGCCGTCGGTGATCGTGGCCGGCGTGACCCACCCTTCGCGCACACCCTGCGCCATGATCTCCTCAGCAGCGATCGGCGCGCGCCCAGCGCGCGGCGGCACGAGCTCGGCGACCACGCGATCGCGATCCGTGACGAGCACCGTCTCACCGCTCGCGGCGATCTTCACGTACTCGCTCAGCTTGTTCTTGAGGACCTTGATGCCGACG
>JANNVO010000115.1:0-1799 GCA_031414475.1 Rickettsiales bacterium | reverse complement strand
ATGATGTCGTTCGTGTCGCGGCTCACCCGCTTGATCCACGCGGAAACACTCCAGTCGGCATCGTTGTAGTTCAGATCCGTCGCCGCGAGCGTCTTGCGGATCCGGGCGGCCCCGGTCGTCGCTTCGGTGAGGCTGATGGATTTCGTGGCGTAGGGCGCGAGCGGTCCGGGGACGCCGCTGGCGTAGGCGTATTCGCCGCCGACACCGACGGACTCGAGGCCGCCGAAGCGGTTGTGGTTGGAGAGGTCGCTGACCTTGGCATCGGTCGCGACATCCGGCGGCTCGAAGTCGTAAAGGAAGAGCATCCGCGAGCTGAGCGATTGATCGCGTGCGACGAGTTGGAAGGACGCCGGCCCGTGGAAGTCCGGCGCGGGCGTGAAGCGGGCCGTGTGGCCGTCGGCGAGCAAGCTGACGCTGCCGTTGCGGGCCCGCGAAAGCTCGAACGCGATCTTGTCGTCCACCGTCAGGTCGTCCGCGACGAGGGTGCGCAGGTCGATGTCAAGCGGGGTGTTCTCGGTGGCGCTCTTGCCCGTGAGATTCGTGAGCACGGGCTTGGCGTTTACCGTCACCGGATAGACATAACTTGCGGTGCCGCCTTCGGGGTCGGTCGCGGTGATGGTGATGTCCACCGGCCCGCTGACCGAGGACGCCGCGGCGACCGTGACCGTGCGCGCGGTGGTGCCGAGCGTGCCGAAGGTGATGCTGGCGTTCGGCACGACCGCGGTGTTGGACGACGTGCCGGTGAGAGTCAGCGACGTCACCGGCGTATCCGCATCGCTCACCGGCACGATCACCGCGCCGGTGTTGGAACCGGCATCGAGCAGGCCGGCTTTCATCGTGGCGAAATACGGCGAGCCCGGAGGGGCGGTGAAGTTGATGTTTTGCTTGTTAGGTCCGACTGCCACCGGATTCGTGAAAAACGCGGCGTCCGGCAGGATCGTCAGTCCGGTCCTGGTGGCGGTCATCGTGTAGCTGCCCGCGGCCAGGCCGGTGATGGCGAAGTAACCTTCCGTGTCCGTAGTGTCGCTCTGCGTCGTGCTTGCGCGGACGACGGCGTTTTCGACCGGCAAGCCGAGCGTCGTCGTCACCACGCCCTGGATGAAGAAGGTGCTGCTGGTGCCGACCTGCACCAGCAGCTGGCCGGTGGTCGTCAGGCCCTTCATGTCGGTGACGTGGCAGCGCACGGTTTTGGTTCCCGTGGCGCTCCAGCTTTTGGAAGCCGTGGCGCTGTTGTTGGCGGTGAAGGTACCGTCGCCCCAGTCCCAATGGTAGCCCATCGCGTCGCCATCCGGGTCGCTCGCGTCGGCGGTGAAGGTCACGCTGGCATTGGCCGCCGGATTGACGTTGGTCGCGGTCACCGCGACGGTCGGCTTGCGGTTTCCGGCGAAGGTTCCGCGATTCACCGTCACATCGATCCACGCGACGCCGTCAGGATCCGCACCGCGCAGCACGGGGGTGATGTGGATGCCCGCCGTGGTGTCGGAGAAGGTCCGGCCGATCAAAATCGGGCAGTCATCCTTGCTGCTCGTCCCGGGCGTCCAGTCCAGCAGCACCGGCTTCATGTTGCTGATGTTGACATCGCCCCAGTTCAGCAGGACGCCGTCCTTCATCCACTTGTTGGTATCGGTGTAGGTCTGGCGGTATTCGATCCAGTAGTCGTTGCTCGTCCCGCTGCGATCCACCGCGATCGCCTTGCCGCCGGCCGCGGCGGTCTTGTCGAGAGCCCGGATCCGGGTGGTGCTGTTGCCATTGGCGGTGATTTTCACCACGTCCGCATCCACGATCCAATCGAGGTAATT
>JANNVO010000114.1:0-1951 GCA_031414475.1 Rickettsiales bacterium | reverse complement strand
CTCGCGCTCCAGCCCGGCACCCTTCTCGGTCAGATGAAGGTGCCGCTCGCGCTTGTCCTGCCTGCCGACCCGCGCCTCCACCAGCCCGTCCTCGACAAGGGTCCGAAGCACCCGGTTCAGCGATTGTTTGGTCACGCCAAGTATCGCCAGCAGATTGTTCACAGTCGTCCCCGGACTGCGATGAATGAAATGGATCGCGCGATGGTGCGCCCGGCCATAATCCTTGCCGTCCAGAATCCGGTCGGGGTCGGCGGTAAAGCCCCGATAGGCAAAGAACATCGCCTCGATGCCCTTGCGAACCTGCTCATCCGTCAGGAACAGAAGGCTCTCGCCCCCGCCGGGGCCACCCGTACTCTCCGCCATGCCCGCCTCCCGGTTCGTTTCGATTTTATGTCAGCCTTGTTGACTTTCCAAGGCTCAACTGTTAGCCAAATCCTGTTTTCGCGCAACATTATGTCCGAAACGGACCTATCAGGCGCAATATTTGCAATTCCCGCCCCTGGCGATGGAGGAAATGATGGCTGGCTTCGACGACCGCGACGGCAAGATCTGGATGGATGGCACGCTGGTGGACTGGCGTTCCGCCAACGTCCACATCCTGACCCATGCGATGCACTACGCCTCCGCCGTGTTCGAAGGCGAACGATGCTACAACGGTCGCATCTTCAAGTCCCGCGAACATGCCGAACGCCTGCGCGCCTCGGGTGACCTTCTCGACATGCCGCTGCCCTGGTCGGCGGACGAGATCGTGACCGCCAAGGAAGCCGTCCTCAAGGCCAACAATCTGACCGATGCCTATGTCCGCGCCATCGCCTGGCGCGGCGCGGGCGAAGACATGGGCGTCGCCTCCAAGCGCAATCCCATCCGCATGGCCGTCGCCTGCTGGAGCTGGGGAAGCTACTACGGCGACGCCAAGATGAAGGGCGCGAAGCTCGACATCGCCAAGTGGAAACGCCCCTCGCCCGAAACCATTCCCCATGCCGCCAAGGCTGCGGGGCTTTACATGATCTGCACCATGTCCAAACACGCAGCCGAGGCAAAAGGCTGCTCGGATGCCATGATGTTCGACTATCGCGGCTATGTCGCCGAGGCGACCGGCGCCAATATCTTCTTCGTCAAGGATGGCGAGGTTCACACCCCCCTGCCCGACGCCTTCCTGAACGGCCTTACCCGCCAGACCGTGATCGGCATGCTGCGCAACATGCAGATCAAGGTCCACGAACGCCACATCATGCCTGAAGAACTGGAAGGCTTCCAGCAGTGCTGGCTCACCGGCTCCGCCGCCGAGGTTACCCCCGTCGGCCAGATCGGCGACTATACCTTCGAAGTTGGCGACCTGACCCGCCGCGTCGCCACCGACTACGAAAAACTGGTCCGCGCCTGATCCGGCAGTCCGCTCCGGCCACTTCCGGCCCGGTGCGGACAACGACGCGACGGCAGGGATATGCGACCTGTCACATGAACCGCCCTCTCAGGCCATCCGCCCCCGCGCAATCCGCATGAATTCCACCAACCGCCGGTTCCCGGCAGCCAGCGCCTCGGCCCGGTGCCAGGTTGCCCGTTCCGCGCGGGCGATCCGCAGGAAATGCCGCAAACGCGCACCTTTTGACGGTGTGCGATGGTCTGCAAGATGTCGGCCCATGGCGATTCCTCCGTTGATCATGGGCCAAGTCTAGCACCCTTCCGGCTGCGACCAACGGGTTCATTGCATCAAAGGCGAAGCTTCGCTCACGTCATCTCAGCCCTCGGCCACCACCGCAACCGGCTGGCTCAATGCCGCCGTCTCGGCCCCGCCAATCCAGCCGGCGGCCTTTCGCGGCAGATCCGACAGATGCACCGCAAACCCGATGGCCAGGATGATCTGGCCAACCGACACCAGATTGACGATCGTTGCAAAGGGCTGCTTGCGCGCCTTGTGATGATAGCGGATCTGCGCCACTTTCGCGCCGGG
>JANNVO010000113.1:0-19940 GCA_031414475.1 Rickettsiales bacterium | reverse complement strand
ATTCACTACTCTCAGCGTGTTGCTGACCAGGCATTAGAGATCGAGCGACTTGGGGCAACGGCACAGAAGATACTCAACAATGTTAATCATGAACTGCGTTTGCCTGTTGGTAACGTAATGAATTTTGCCGAGATGCTTTCTGAGGGCCTTGAGAAATACAGTAAAAACCAGCTAAAAGAACTTTCAAATGAAGTATTAAAGAACTCGAATCGTTTATCGACCATGATATTAAACATGCTTGATCTTTCGATGTTGTCTACATCCAAAATTGAGTTACAAAAGAAGACTGTGAACTTGAGCGAATTAGTGGAGGATAGGGTAAATAATTGTCGTAAGGTTTACTTGCAAGGCAAGAAGATTGACTTCCAGATGAGCGTTGAGTCTGATATTTTAATTGCATTAGATCCGAACTATATTCGTCAGACGGTTGATAACTTAGTGATTAATGCGATTACCTACAGCAATAATGGTACGATTAAAGTCAGTTTATTGCGCAAGGATAAGGATATAGTTGAGTTTGAGATCAAGGACGAAGGTATAGGTATAGCAAAGACTGAGCTGTTTGATATCTTCACGCCATTCAAGATGGGTATAAAGACAGAGTCTAAAGCTGAAGGTCGCGGCGTTGGCTTGGCTTTATGTAAGTCGGCGATTGAAGCGCATGGAGGTACGATTAAAGTTGAGAGTAACGGCGATGTTGGAGCAACGTTTAGATTCGTGTTATCTCTTAGGTGAGGTGCAAATAAACAGGGGCGCTTGGTGGCCTATTGTTTATTTAGTGGCATTGCCCAACAAGTGTTTTTGTGAAAACTCTCTGTGGCAAGGAGTCTCCCCAGACCTACGTGCAGCAAAAAGTCATCCTGAACTTGTTTCAGGATGACTTTTCTTCTGGATGAGGTGACCATGCTCCAATGTCACTTGTCATGACAACGTCTCTAGTTAAATACTTAATTGTGATCGTACTTGTATCAAACTTAGGGTATGTACCAAGTACCTATGATTCTTAGTTGTTTGATGGGCTACGCCATTCGATTATATAACTATAGATAAAGAAACATGCTCCTATAGTGATAAAACTATCGGCCAAATTAAATGCTGGGAAAGAGAATTCATGATAATGAAAATATAAAAAATCAAAAACAGCACCACGAAAGATTCGATCGAATAAGTTGCCAAGTGCTCCTCCTATTACTAGCGTCATTCCTATTTGAGCGAAGATATTTTGGGAGTTATAGAATATGTATGCTAAGTAAATAATGATAAAACTATTAAAAGCTAGAAATACATAGTTACTATACTGATAATATTCTCGAAATAATCCAAAACTAATGCCGTAGTTCCAGGCATAAACAAAATCTAGAAAAGGAAAGATTTCCTTCAGATAGCCAGGCTGTGTTTTTAAGTAAGAAATAAGCAAAGTTTTCGACGCTTGGTCAGCTGCGACTAAGAGTAATATCAGAAATAAATAATATATTATGGCTTTTTTGGTCATTTTGATTTTGAGAAGGCAAAGAAGCCTGAATTATGATGGCTGTGCTTGCCAAAGTATCCGTACGATAACTATGTGATTAATACAGTTTTATGCTCGGAACTTCAGCAGCGGTAAGCTCAATTTTGCTATTTAGCTTCTTGTTCAAATTATGTACTTGTTTCTTGAATTCATTGAATTTAGAAAGTTTTGATCCCGCAAGTTTTATTGATGGCGTGGATTTGAATTCTACTGGATTCACTTGTTTGCCATCTACGTGTACTTCATAATGTAAGTGCGGGCCAGTAGCATGACCTGTGCTTCCAACATAAGCAATTATGTCGCCTTGTTTAACTTTCGACCCTGCTTTTAAGTTGTTGGCAAATTTTGAAGCGTGAGCATAAGCTGTAGATAAGCCATTTTTGTGTTTTATCAGAACAAAACGTCCATATCCAGATTTCCAGCCAGCAAACTGTACTACTCCGTCGCCAGCTGCATAAATTGGAGTGCCAGCTGAAGCGGCAAAGTCAACGCCTTTATGCATTCTGCCAAATCCAAGAATAGGGTGCTTTTTTCTGTATCCGAAATGTCCAGAGATCCTCACTACATCAATCGGAGTTTTTAGCAAAGAGCTTTTAATACTTTGTCCTTGTTCTGAAAAGAATTCAACTTCCGCTTCCTTGCCGCTCGGAGAGTAGAGATAGATGTTGTAATCTGTCCCAGCGGAGGTAAGTGAGGCGTGTAGTATCTTGCCATGATGAGAAAACTCATTATCACTAGTGACAAATTTTTCTGTTATTACAACAATTTTATCGCCAGTTTTTATTTGTCTTTGAAAGTCTATTTGATGAGAATAAGCATTTACTAGCTTTATTATTGTACTGGTACTAATACCTGTTTCTTGTAGCGAAGCTATTAAGCTGGTATTGATAGTGGCTTCATATTTGCTGATAAGTTTTTTTAATGGAGCAGATATGTTGTGAGCAACAAAACCATCACCGCTTCTAACGAACTCCACTGATCTTACAGTATCAATTTTGATCGACATGCGGCCTAAAATCAAGCGCTCTTCAACGAGTCCCGATTCTTCTTGCTCAATAAGTTCGACGTCGTAATAGAACTTTAGTACTTGGCCAATATTTAGTTTTGACATTAAAGCCTCAGTGGAGGCAACTTTAATCAAAGTTTTTATTTCAGAGCTACTTAGATTTTGGTTCTTAAGAACAGTACTTAATGTATCACCTTTCTCTATCACTACTTCGCTAACTATTTCTTCAGCTTCACCGTTGTTTACGTCACCAGACATATTCCACAAAGTTCCTGGTAATCTGTCGCTTATGTAGTCATTGAAAAGAAAAACTGTTGAAGTTGCAATTAATATTGTTAAGAATAAAGAAGCTCGCCTAGCAACTTGTTGAAACAAAAAAAATGTTGGATACGCAAATAAATTGCGAATTATTTGAGTCATGTACTAAATCTATTAATTTCCTTAGAGTTATGCCATTACCAAGGTAATATGCACTATTTATATATGAAATGCAATAAAATAAAACCGAAGATTATTATTAAATCACACTCGAGTTGTAAGTTTATTTAATCGTTTATCAGGTCTATAAATACCAGTTTTGGATAATGAAAAACACTTTATCCTATTATTTTTTTGCTGTAAAAAAATAAATTTCTTTCAAAATTAGGGGGCAGCTATTTCATCCAAAACTAGTTTTATAAAGTTGAGTCAACGGTTTCACCTGTAACAATAATTTCATTTTGGTCAACGTGACCAAACATCAGTTTGACAGTGTGATTAAATTCCCCGAGTGTATTATCTATTAGTTTGCGATTAGTATTATTACGTTGAATATCTGACTTAGTATCATTTTCTGCTAAAATTACTATTTGATCATTGTTTTCATCAGATCTAGTTTCTTCCGTGATAAAATCAGTTTGTTTTTTTGAATCAATAGCCTGACTCTTTTTTTTACCTTAGGCATCTATTTTGGTTACATTGTAACCTTCATCATCATTAATGTGTATCGAACAACTAGCCTGCTGCACTTCGCCATTAGAGCCAACACGTTTTACTTCGATTTTAGCGTCGCTGTAGTGCGTTTCTTTTGATTGTGCTTTTTGTCTATAGCAATTAATTGCTCCGAGTAAGGTGGCAAAGCCAGAAAACATGGCTCCTACTATAAGTACAATATCATATGCTGATAGTCCTCCAATTAATGAGGGGTCTGTTGGATTTGTAGTATTAGTTCCATTATACATGATACTGCTCCAAATATAAATTATTACTTTGTAAAGTATATGAATTTAAGATTAAAATTTAAATAGATTTCTAGTTTAATTGCTAACTTTAATTTTTTTGTGTAGCTATAACTTATAGAAAATTTGCTGCAGCTGCTGAGCTTTAAACTAAACTACTATTAGTTTTGCTAAAATATATTATGTTTTTTAAAATTTGTTGTTGACAGGAGGGCTGAGGTTGCTTATAAATACTCCCAACGAAGCGTACTCGTACTGCAAAGGAAAGTGCCGCAAGCTGTTTGAAAAGTAAATATCAAATACCAAAGTAATTAGATAAAGGTAGTGACAGTAGTAAAATTTACCATCGCAAGATGGTACAAAACCTGTCGTAAATTTTTTTGAAAATGTGATGACAGGAATCAAACTTGAGAGTTTGATCCTGGCTCAGAACGAACGCTGGCGGTATGCTTAACACATGCAAGTCGAACGAATGACTTTGGAGCTTGCTTCAAAGTCGTTAGTGGCAAACGGGTGAGTAACACGTGGGAATCTACCTATCAGTACGGAATAACATTTGGAAACAGATGCTAATACCGTATATTCTCTTCGGAGGAAAGATTTATCGCTGATAGATGAGCCCGCGTAAGATTAGGTAGTTGGTAGGGTAATGGCCTACCAAGCCGACGATCTTTAGCTGATCTGAGAGGATGATCAGCCACACTGGGACTGAGACACGGCCCAGACTCCTACGGGAGGCAGCAGTGGGGAATATTGGACAATGGGCGAAAGCCTGATCCAGCAATACCGCGTGAATGATGAAGGCCTTAGGGTTGTAAAGTTCTTTTAGTTGGGAAGATAATGACGGTACCAACAGAAAAAGCCCCGGCTAACTCCGTGCCAGCAGCCGCGGTAAGACGGAGGGGGCTAGCGTTGTTCGGAATTACTGGGCGTAAAGGGCGCGTAGGCGGATTAGTAAGTTGGGAGTGAAAGCCCGGGGCTTAACCTCGGAACTGCTTTCAAAACTGCTAGTCTAGAGTGAAGTAGGGGGTGATGGAATTCCTAGTGTAGAGGTGAAATTCTTAGATATTAGGAGGAACACCGGTGGCGAAGGCGGTCACCTGGACTTCAACTGACGCTGAGGCGCGAAAGCGTGGGGAGCAAACAGGATTAGATACCCTGGTAGTCCACGCTGTAAACGATGAGTGCTAGATGTCGGGAATTTATTCTCGGTTTCGCAGCTAACGCATTAAGCACTCCGCCTGGGGACTACGATCGCAAGATTAAAACTCAAAGGAATTGACGGGGGCTCGCACAAGTGGTGGAGCATGCGGTTTAATTCGATGCTACGCGAAAAACCTTACCAACCCTTGACATGGTGGTCGCGGGGACCAGAGATGGACCCCTTCAGTTCGGCTGGACCACACACAGGTGTTGCATGGCTGTCGTCAGCTCGTGTCGTGAGATGTTGGGTTAAGTCCCGCAACGAGCGAAACCCTCATCCTTATTTGCCAGCGGTTCGGCCGGGAACTATAAGGAAACTGCCGGTGATAAACCGGAGGAAGGTGGGGACGATGTCAAGTCATCATGGCCCTTACGGGTTGGGCTACACGCGTGCTACAATGGTGCTTACAGAGGGATGCAATACGGCGACGTGGAGCAAATCCTCAAAAGGCATCTCAGTTCGGATTGTTCTCTGCAACTCGAGAGCATGAAGTCGGAATCACTAGTAATCGCGGATCAGCATGCCGCGGTGAATACGTTCTCGGGCCTTGTACACACTGCCCGTCACGCCATGGGAGTTGGTTTTACCTGAAGGTGGTGAGCTAACGTAAGAGGCAGCCAACCACGGTAGAATTAGCGACTGGGGTGAAGTCGTAACAAGGTAGCCGTAGGGGAACCTGCGGCTGGATTACCTCCTTAAAGACTAAATGACACTGGATAACATTAACTAGTTATTCATTTAGCAAAGTGGTGTTATGTGGTGTACAGTCAAAAATAAGCTGTCACTACCTTTAACTTATTATTTGTATTTGATATTTCTTCTTTAACACAGTATTTCTTATTATATTTTTTCTATATTTAAAAAAATACAAAAGTGGTTCTAACAAAAAATTCAATTTGCTTTTTTTATTTATATCAAGCTTATCCTGAATTAAGTTTAAGATAACTAGCTTTTATTTTTATGTTCTCAGCTAGACTGCTCGCTATGGCGAGTTTTTTTTATACCCTAATTAAAATCAAATACTTCTTTATAGTGCTCTTAGTGGGTGATATAATTTTGCTATTACGTCATGTATCTAGAGCTATTAAAGAGATATGGTGGATATAAACTTCCGAACAAAACCAGATTTATGCATCTAATATGCATCTAATTTAGATAAAATTATGATTTTTTAGGCTTCTTCAGAAGGGGCAACCTAGAGTAAGCGAGATTTAATATTACATTTAAAATTCATAAATTATCCAATGGAAATTAAAAATTCCTAAGAAATTTTAATAAAAATCAAATGTTTTACATAATATGTTATGGACAATTATTAAATGCTCCGTTATTATTAATTTAAATAATTAATAAGAGTAGTGATATGACAAAAGGTAATCGAGATGAAGAAGCTTTAGATCAAGAGTTACCTCAGGCAAAGGTTCAAAGAGTACTAGATGATGTAAATTCATATGATTCCGAAGGTTTAACAAAACTTCACAGGGCAGTTTTAGATAATAATTTAGAATTAATAACAGAACTTTTTAATAACGGGGCTGATCCTTTCAAACCCGTAAATATGTTGCGGGCAATGGATCATGCAAAAGCTTACATAGTCCCTGGTGATACAATCCTGCACATTGTATTAGCTTGTGGAAATGATAATTTAACAATAATGTTGGCTAAGCAATTTCCTAAATTATTGGATATTCCTAATAATAAAAATTTTTTACCGCTTCATAATGCTTTAGTTTATTCTAATGAAGTAATAGTACCTTATTTAATAAGCGAGAATAATATCAATTCACTTGCAGATAACTTGGGTAGTCCTTTACATGTTGCGGTTACTAAACATCTTGGGAATAGCGTACATACGCTGCTTGAACATGGAGCGGAAATAAATGTCAAAGGAGAAAATGGTCAAACTCCTTTATATCTAGCTGCTTGCAGCCTAAATGTAGAGATAGGCAATATACTTATGGAAAATGACGCTGATGTAAATGCGGTTACAACTCTAGATAGTTTTTCACCTTTGCATAGAGTAGCATGGAGGCATCATTTGAGCTTTCTGAAAAAATTAATTTTAAATGATGCTAATATAGAAGCAAAAGATTCATCTGGCCAGACAGCACAGGATTATCTTCCTCGTGAAGGAGGGGGAAAATTTAATAATATTTTTAATATAGGAGCAGATATGAAATATGTTTGTTCTTTAAAACCCCTCACTCAAATAAAGGGTAATTATAATGACGCCGAGGATTTAAAATTTGCGATTGATTTTGTTATTCATCATCTAAGTAAACATGTGCCTCTAGACAATTATAAAGCTTTCATAGCTGAATTAACGCACAAATATTCCTCAATCCTTCCGGGGGGTTTGTTTAAGGAGTTAGAATCTCAAATTGATAAAGAAGGTGTAGTTGAGCTTATTGGACAGGGGCAGGAAATAAGCTTATCGAATGAATCCACTATTCTTAATGAAGAAAAGGATACTACACCGATATTAGGAGATAATAATCAGAATCTCGATGATATCAGTTAAATTAAAAGCTTAAGAAAACCTATATAATAGCGAGGGGCTTCTCTTATAAAATTTCACTTAACAGATTAGCGTTAATAGCCATTCTCAGAAGTAGCAGTGCATTCAATCATTATCAAGCAACTTCTCTTTTTCAGAATCTACTACTCTGTTTTTATAAGCAAAAAAATGTGCGATTAAAGGGAAATTAACGCCCAATAAGATAGATGATATGCCAACAAGGTGGAATGGTTGCAATTTTTCTTCAAGAATCAGAACTGCCATAATTGAGGTAAACAAAGGGGCAAAGTAAAATAATATGGCTGAAATATTAGGCCCAATTTTTACTATGCTTATGTTAAGGGACATCATGCCAATGATTGAAACCCCGAACCCTAAACAAAAAATAATACTTATATTGACTATAGTTGGTTCAAATGTGTGCTTTAGATAGAATATATCGAATAAATATAATGGGCAAATTAAGATCGTCCCTATCAAGAATGTAGAGTAAACAAAACTAAGAAATGATAGGCTTTTAGGTTTGTATTTAACGGCAAATACATAAATTGCCCAACATAAGGTAGCGGCAAGGGCTATAAAGTCACCAATATTATTGAACAATGCTGACAAGCCTTGCAAAATATTGCCATGACTCAAAATAATTAATACACCTATAAACGAGAACACTATCGAATAAAGATGCGATTTACGCAGCTTATCCTGGTTTATGATCACTCCTAAAGCTAAGACAACCATAGGAAAAATATTGACAATAATGGACGTATTAGTGGAGGTGGTATATTGCAGAGCGTAATAAACAAAGAAATTAAAGAATGTTACTCCTGAAATAGCGATAATAAATAAAATACGAAGATTCGCTCGTATATTGATAATTTCGGTTAAGAATGGTTTGATTGCAAAAGGAGTCAAGATAAAAAGTGCCACTAACCATCTATAAAATAACAACGAGATGGGTGATATGTCAGTGATTACATATTTAGAGAGGACGTAACTGACAGCTCCCATGAAAGGGGGAATTAAAGCCAAGCCATAGTACCACCATTTTGTCTTATGACTCATACTATCCCTGAAATTAATTTTACAGATGCGATTCTTCGTGCATTCGCGTCATCACCTATATGGCAAGTGAAGTTGAATTAGGTACAAAACTGGTCATGGCAAGAGATCCACTTTGGGGTGTACCCAGAAAATCATCTTGAGCAAAAACCACTGGTCATCCCTGGCTTGATCCGGGATCTTCTTCCGTTACCGCGAGATCCTGAAATAAGTTCAGGATGACGTAATGTTATGCTGAAGGAAATCTTGCCTTTCCCATGAACTACGATGTTTTTTCGCACCTAATTCAACTTAAATTACTATAATCATAGGTTCCAGGCGCTCGTAACTCAAATCATCATATGTAAATTTTAATTTGAGCAATGGTAAAAATTCAATGTATATTTCATAAGAAAAGCAGCAAAAATTAATTTACTTCTTTCTAATAACTTGTTTTTCTTGAATCCTTGCAGCTCTACCGCTTAGGTATCTTAGGTAGTGAAGTTTAGCGCGACGTACAACGCCTCTCTTTACAACTTCAATTTTTGCAACAATTGGGGAGTAGGTCATAAATCTTCTCTCTACTCCTTCACCATGGCTTACTTTACGGACTACAAAAGAAGAGGTAACTCCTCTGTTTCTTTTAGCTATAACAACCCCTTCGTATCCTTGAAGCCTAACGGTTGTACCATCAATAACGCGAACGCTAATTTTCACTGTATCTCCAGCTCTGAATTCTGGTATTGCTTTATTTTCGGTAAGTTTTTCAATTTGTTTTTTTTCAAATTGCTCAATTACGTTTTTCATTGTTAGCTCCAAATGTTTTTGCTGTGCTTATAAGTTTTAAAAATCAAATAAGTTGTTTTCTACGCTCTAAGGTGATCCTGAGTGATTCTTTTTTTTTCCATTCTGCTATTTCAGCATGATTACCTGATAGCAAAATTTCTGGAACTTTTCTTCCTCTCCATTCGACTGGCTTAGTATAAAGTGGATGTTCAATTAGTTTGAAACCTCCAGCCTCCGCTTCAAAAGATTCTTCTTGTAAAGTTTCTTGATTCACGAGTACACCGGGTAAGAGTCTGACAACGCTATCTAATATTGACAATGCAGCTACTTCCCCACCAGAGAGAATGTAATCTCCTAGGCTAATCTGCATGGCATTATACTCGTCAATCACTCTTTCGTCAATCCCTTCAAAGCGTCCGCACAAAATAATTATGTTTTTCTCTTGCGCTATTTTTTTTGATAATTCTTGCGTTAAGGGAATCCCTCTAGGAGATGGGTAGTAAATTTTTGAGCCAGGACGCGTATCCAACGCTTTGTCAAGAGCCAAGCCAAGTACATCTGGTCTCATGATAAGGCCATTTCCACCGCCACAAGCTGCGCTATCAACATTTTTATGCTTAGTTATTCCAAAATCTCGAATATTAACAGTATCAATCGACCATATTCCCTTCTTAATAGCTGAGCCTGCTAGAGAATATGCCAAAGGACCGGGAAACATCTCCGGAAAAATGGTCAAAATTGTGGCATGAAAGCAGGGCATGTATAAAAACTTAGAAATTATATTGGCTACGAATATATCTTTATATTGAGAATGGATCAAGCTGTCTTCTAGTTATTCGGCAATTCTTCATTTTTTTGTTGATTTATAATCTTTTGTGAGTTATACCAGTGCATACAATGACATAAATTCGGGGCATAGCGCAGCCTGGTAGCGCATCTGGTTTGGGACCAGAGGGTCGGGAGTTCGAATCTCTCTGCCCCGACCATATTTATAGCAAGGCCTCCAAGGTGTTGTCTGATTGAACATTAGGCTAAACCTATCTAAAACAGTTACGTCATATATTTGTTTTTTAAATTTTACATTAACAACATAATCGCAGCGGCAATTAATCCGGTGGCTGGTATAGTGATCAGCCAGGTTAAGAAGATCTTATACATAATAGACCAGCTGGTTCCGGTTAAACCCCGTGATATGCCAACTCCTGCGATAGCACCAGTGACAGTATGAGTGGTTGAAACGGGTGCTCCTAAGCTTGTGGCCGCAAAAATTACTATAGTGGCGCCAGTCTCTGCTGCAGAGCCAAGTATAGGAGTTAAAGGGGTGATTTTTTGACCCATAGTATGAACTATTCGCCAGCCGCCAGCAAGAGTACCAAAACCCATAACAGCATAGCAAGATAACACTACCCACGAAGGAATATGAAACTCTTGACCTTGATAGAAGCTTGATACTAAGAGCAAGCTGATAATGCCCATAGTTTTTTGAGCATCGTTACCGCCGTGAGATAGACTTAACATAGCGGAAGAAGCTAGCTGTAATATCTTAAACCATCTATTATTGGGATTGCTAAAAATCTTAGTAATAAGAGTAGCTAAGCATAACCCTATTAATATTCCTAATAAGGGAGATAGCAATATGCCTGCCATAATTTTAGTTAGGCCTGAGAATTGTAGAGAGTAAATACCGCCTTTGTAGATCGAGGCGCCGATAAGACCGCCAATTAAAGCGTGAGAAGAGCTAGAAGGAAGACCGTAATACCAGGTAAGTAAATTCCAACTGATTGCACTGATCAGGGCTGCAAAAATAAGATGAGGACTAACTATTTCATGGTTAACTAAGCCGCTGCCTATTGTGGTAGCGACCGATAATTTAAAAAATAAAAACGCGGCGCAATTAAAAAACGCGGCCCATATGACTGCCTGCAGTGGGCTTAAAACCTTGGTAGCTACTATAGTTGCAATTGAATTAGCCGCATCGTGAAAGCCATTAGTAAACTCAAAGATAAAAGCTAGAAAAATTACCAATAAGGTAAACATTAAGCCTGATTCCATAAACTCCCTCGGTTATCTACTAATACTATATTCTAGTTGATAACACTATTTTGGAAAGTATTTTATATATATTTCAAGAGTTGTTCTAAGTTTTATAAATATAGTTTCTGTAGCTGGTTTTAATACGATATGCTAAATAAGGTTCATACGACTTAGCTCTTAAATAACCTGAACTATGAAGATAATTCACAATAGTTGTTTGTGCAAAGGCTTGTCATGATAGAGTCTGCATGCCTGCGCGTGTGAGAAAAAGTCATCCTGAATCAAGTTCAGGATGACTTTTCTTGGTATAAAGCGGCCGTGCTCATGTCACTTGCGGTGGTGCGGACCTATTGTAAACAGTGCTTAAAAAGGATTATATTTATCTTATCCATAGTTCAGGTTAACAAAGAACTTATTGCCAGTTTTTAAATGAGAAATGTTTATGAGTGCAATTTTAACTCGCAAAAGTATTATAAGTTAAAATTTTGCTTGATTGTTTTAATAAAAGAGTGTATAGTTCGTTCAAGTTTTTTACTACTCTTTACATATGCAGCTCTAAAAAAACAACTAGAGAGCTCATCTTAATTAATGAAGATGTCAGATTAGCCAAAATTTAGTTAATCGCAGTCACTTGAATGAGAGTATACCGAAAGACACCTTGAATTTTAAGGTTTGTAAGACGATAACTCTTTTTGATAGGGCAACTTCGTTAAAGATGTAGCCAAGCATACTTTACCAAAAAGAACAATATATTAGTACTTATCTGTAGAATTTATGTGCACGTTATAACTTGCTCTCGCTTATTTATTAAGCTTCGAGTGTTATTTCCAGCACTTAAATCCCAATAGAAGTACTAACAAAGAAAAAATTTGTTATAAGTTTTATTACTTATCGCAAAGCTATTTAAACAATGAAAGTATCTTTAGTTAAAGGATTTTTACTCTTTTAACAAAAATTATTTTCTCAAACAAGAATATATATGGAAAATTTTTATACATTTGGACTACCAGAGACGTTAGTTCAATCACTTGACAGGCTTAACTTTAAAATCCCAACTCCAATTCAAGCTGCAACAATTCCTGTTGCATTGAGTGGAAAAGATATACTAGGATCAGCGCAAACAGGCACAGGTAAAACTGGCGCCTTCGGAATTCCGTTAATTGCTAAGTTATTATCTGATCAACGTAGCTCGGCTTTGGTACTAACGCCAACAAGAGAGTTGGCTGCTCAGGTTATGAGCGCGTTACAAGATTTATTAGGCCGAAACTCTCCAATCAAAACGACACTACTTATTGGTGGCGACTCTATGTCGAAACAACTACAGCAGCTCAGGGCTAGACCAAGATTATTTGTTGGTACTCCAGGACGTATTAATGATCACCTAGAACGCGGCAATTTGAATTTTAGTCAAACTAACTTTCTAGTACTTGATGAAACAGATAGAATGCTGGATATGGGATTCTCTATACAAATAGAAAGAATAATAAAGCATCTGCCGAAGCAACGTCAAACATTGTTATTTTCAGCGACTTTACCAAAAAATATCGTTAAAATTGCCGACACATATTTGAATCAACCAGAGCGCATAGCAATGGGTTCTAGTTCAGTGCCTGCTCCAAAAATAAAACAGGATATTGTGCATCTTTCTGAGGAAGAAAAATACCCACAGCTGTTAACTCAACTTCAACAACGTTCTGGCTCGATTATTATCTTTGTCAAAACTAAATTTGGTGCAGAAAAAATGGCCAAAAGACTAAGGAGCGAGAATCACCAAACAGATGCAATTCATGGCGATTTACGTCATAGTAAGCGTGAAACTGTGATCAGAGGGTTTAGAAATAGTAAATATCGTATCCTAGTGGCTACTGATATTGCCGCGCGTGGTTTGGATATTCCTCATATTGAGCATGTGATATGTTTTGACCTTCCTCAATGTCCTGAGGATTATATTCACAGAATCGGAAGAACTGCTAGAGCAGGAGCAGAAGGTGAAGCTCTATGTTTTGTTACTCCTGGTGATAGAATGAAGTGGAATGCGATTAATCGCCTGATAAATCCAGATGCTCCAGCTATGGAAGCATCAAAAAGAAGTGGAGCTAAGAAAAATGGTTCTGAAAAAAGATCTTTTGGCTTCAAGAAGCCGTTTCGTAGCGGTGGTGGCAACGGTAACGGAGGCGGAAAAAGAAAATCAAGCGGTGGCGGCGGTAGGGTAAGAGCTGCTTAGATATAAAGTAAATCTCATTAGGTATAGTATTTCTCCTTTTAAAGCAATTAAAAGGAGAAATACTATAGTCATTTAAGGTGAGTTGATATATTTTTATAGAAAGGATTTTTTCTTTATTAAATTACTGCAAATATTATAGATGCAAGCTATCTTCCTATTTTTAGGCATTCTGTTATTGTTTGTCGCGCCTGCAAAGGCGGAAAAAAGGTGTTTTTTAGCTAAAGAAAATAACAAAGTCATAAATCAAGAAGGTGATTGTACATCACGGCATTCACCTTGCTCTACCTTTAAAATTGTGCTAAGTCTTATGGGCTATGATGCAGGAATTTTAGAAGATGAAACACATCCCCAGTGGTTATTTAAAAAAGGTTACCCGGCTTATTTTGAGAAGTGGAAAGAGCCGCACAATCCTAGTCTTTGGATGAAAAATAGTTGTCTTTGGTATTCTCAAGTTTTAACACAGAAGCTTGGAATAGAGAATTTTACAGATTATGTGGTGAAATTTAACTATGGAAATCAAGATGTTTCTGGTGATAAAGGCAAGAATAATGGATTAACAAATTCATGGCTTTCTAGTTCGCTGGAAATCTCTCCAGAAGAGCAATTGGTTTTTTTACAAAAGCTTCTTGATAATAAGTTACCAGTCAGTCTTAAAGCCCACGAAATGACAAGAAATATAATGTTTATAGAAGAATTGCCGCATGGTTGGAAACTGTATTGGAAAACAGCTAGTGGTTTATTGCTAAGTAGAGATAGGACAGAAAAACTATATATTAAACATGGATGGTTTGTCGGTTGGATTCAAAAAAATAGTCGGATTATTGTATTTGCAACCCATATTACAGACGACAAACATCAAGATACTTATGCAGGACCAAGAGCAAAAGCTAACACAAAAGAAAAATTATTGAAATTAATTGATGAATTAGAGAAGTAATACCGGGGAGGAACGTATACAGTCAACCGGTTACACGGTCATACCGGGCTTGATCCGGTATCTCCTTCCGTTGCTTGAGATCCTAGGCCAAGAGGCAGGGCTTCGCCAAAACAAGTTCAGGATGACTTTTATTCTGGGGAACGCATACAGTCAACCGGTTACAAGGTCATGCCGGGCTTGATCGGGTATCCCCGTTGCGGTGTGGAGGCGAAGACAGGTCGTAAGCCTAACGAGCTTCAGTATGCGTACTAAAGCTATAATAAAACTCAGCCTACTTAACGTCTTTCCAAACTCTCCTTTTAGCAATAAAAAAGAATATAGTGAAGACCGATAGAAAGATCATCACTTTTAATCCCATGGATTTACGATGCTCCATTTCTGGTTCTGCTGCCCATTGTAAGAAGACGGTGACATCGCGGGCCATTTGGTCAACTGTGGCTGAAGTTCCGTCCATAAAGGTAACTTGATCGGCAGAAAGCGGAGCAGGCATTGATATTTGTCCGCCTTCAAAATAGGGATTATAATTTAAACCAGGCATCATTGTAACGTGCGAAGGCGGTTCTTGGTAACCAGTTAGTAATGAATATATATAGTTTGCTCCATCTTCTCTTGCTTTGACGATCAAGGATAAATCAACAGGAAAAGCTCCATTATTTGCAGCTCTTGCAGCTTCTGAATTAGGATAAGGTGATACAAATCTGTCAGACGGTGTTGCTGGTCGATCAAACATTTCTCCCGTGTCGTTTGGTCCGTCTTTAACATCTTTTTTGGCAGCTATTTCTTTGATCTCGGCATCAGCAAAGCCTAAATCTTTAAGATTTCTGTAGTAAAGATGGTTCAATCCATGGCAAGCTGAACAAACCTCGAGATATACCTGAGCTCCCCTTTGAGCTGCCTGGCGATCAAATGTTCCAAAAATGCCTTCGAATGGCCAAACTAGTTGTTTTGGCTCTTGTGCACCAGAGGACGCAAAGGCGTTTGGAATCATGAAAATTACCAATATACTAGCAAGAAGTGGGGATACTATTTTATACATTTTCATATCTAATTACTAAATTATATCATCTTTATGCATTTTTTCCTCTTCTTCTACATTATGTGGGAGAGGGAGGGGTTTTTCAAATTTCGCGATAGTAGGTATGATAATTAAAAAATGGAAAAAATAATATGTAGCTGCAATTCTACTGATTGTTAAAAAAGGTTCTTCAGCGGGCTTGCCTCCGACATACCCTAGAACAAGGCAGTCAATTACGAAAAGCCAAAAAGCCCACTTGTATAGAGGCCTGTAGTTTGCGCTCCGAACTTTTGATCTGTCAAGCCACGGTAGTACAAATAAAATTAAGATACTACCGAACATTAGCAACACCCCACCAAGTTTAGAAGGTACGGCTCTAAGTATTGCGTAAAACGGTAAGAAATACCACTCTGGAACTATGTGTGCTGGTGTCACTAGGGGGTTTGCCGGCGTATAATTATCAGGGTGACCAAGCAAATTAGGTTTATAGAATATAAAATAAGCAAATATTAGGAAGTAAATTCCAAAACCAAAGAAATCTTTGATGGTGTAATAAGGATGAAAAGGAATCATATCTTCTTTTTTCAATTTTACACCTGTAGGATTATTGGATCCATGTGTGTGTAGTGACCAGATATGCAATATAACAAGTCCAACAATAACAAATGGAAGTAAATAATGCAGGGAGAAAAACCTATTAAGAGTAGGGTTATCTACAGAAAAACCGCCCCAAAGCCATGTAACTATACTTTCTCCAACTATGGGAATAGCGGAAAAAAGATTCGTAATTACCGTTGCGCCCCAATAGCTCATTTGACCCCATGGAAGTACGTACCCCATGAAGGCAGTTGCCATCATAGTCAGAAATATAATTAAACCAATCATCCACAAAAGTTCTCTAGGCTCTTTATAGGATCCATAATATATTCCTCTGAAAATATGCAGATATACGGCAACAAAAAACATTGAAGCGCCCACGGCGTGCATGTAACGTAATAACCAGCCGTAATTGACATTGCGCATTATCTTTTCAACACTATCGAATGCATGATCAACGTGCGGCGTATAATGCATTGCAAGTATAATTCCAGTAATTATCTGGATTAATAGGGCTATTCCAGCAATTGAGCCTAAACTCCAAAGATAACTTAGGTTTTTAGGGGTTTTATATACCGCAAAGTGAGACATCCAAGAAAAAATGGGGAGTCTGTAGTCAATCCACGCGATAATTCCAGTTGACTTACTAGACTGGCTATTTAGTTTGTTGTTATTCATAATCAGCCAATTTTTATTTTAGTATCTGATAAAAACTCATAAGGAGGTACAGTTAAGTTCAGAGGAGCTGGTCCTTTTCTGACCCTGCCAGACTTATCGTAGTGAGATCCATGACAAGGGCAAAACCACCCTTGATAATCACCTTTATTCGACAAGGGGACGCAACCAAGATGTGTGCATATACCAACAGTAACCAACCACTTCGCATGACCAGCCTTCACCCGTGCCGAATCTGGCTCTGGGTCAACTAAATCCTTTAAAGGAGTGTTTACAACTTCTTGAATTTCTGCTTCGGTTCTATTAGTTATAAAAACCGGTTTCCCTCGCCATTTAACGGTCATAGTTTGACCTGGCTCTACCTTAGAAATATCAACTTCTATAGCTGACATAGCCAAGACGTCTGCCGATGGATTTAGTGAGTCTACAAGAGGCCACGCTGCGCAAGCTGCTCCAACTGCAGTCATGCCAGTCGCAGCTAAAGTCATAAAATCCCTTCTTGTGGTCTTATCTGGGTCGTCCGGCAAAATATCTTCTGACATACATTATCTTAAATTTAAATTAGATCGATAGTCATTATAACTTGAGATATCTTATATTGGCAATAATTTAGCTTACTTTACCCAGAAAAAAGTTATCCTTACTAGCATAAAAAATACGTTCTTTAGAAAGACCCACTTGATTATTTGTCTGCATAAGGATCTTTTGTTTGGTCATATTTCTCAAAATCTAGCAAGCTCTTTACGGTTTTTTCGAGATGAATTTCGTCGGGAGTTGCTTCATATTTAGGTGGACTTTGTAGACAATCCCAAAAGTGTTCAAGATTTGTGATTTTAGGAACGCAATATCTAGCAACAGATTTTGTATCGCTTAGTGCAGTAGATACAACTTCTTCAGCTGCTTGAAGCACCCCAGCTTGGGTTAGGCCTTGAAGTACCCAATAAGCAACAATAATAGCCGAGACCATTACCATAATGTACCATTTACTAATAATGCCATAGACAAAAAGTAGCATCGGACTTTTGAGCAAAAACTTTAGTTTGCTAAGGAATATATCTAACATGAATTTATTGATATAGGTTAATTATATAAACACCAGTTTAGATCAATCTTAATGTATTGATCTCGTTGTAACAAACTTTTTACCTATGAAGAGGAGTGTTTCTAAATCAGATGTTGTAAATATTATCAATAAGGTAACTTGAAAGATAAAGTGTTGGAGGAATAATTACTAAATTTATACCAAGCATTATTGCTAGTAAATAAGTCTCTTGTGGGTTTGGGGTAAGGATTCCAGCAAGAATTATATTAGGTAGAATCAAGGGCATAACTAAAATAGCAAAAAAATTAGTATTAGAGCGGAAATATCCTTGTATCGATGCTATTAATACTATTAATGCTGCACTGAGAGTTATAAGTAATAAAGATGTTAATAGAAGAATAACAACTTGATGGAATTGTAAATTAAAAAAAATACCTAATAATGGACTGACTAAAGCAAAGCAAAAAAACGTAATTAGGCTTAGTATCAGAAACTTAGATAAAACTATTTTTTGGGCTGAAGAAATTATTAATAGATATTCAAGGCTTCCATCTTCAATATCTGTTTTAATTAAATTGTTAGCCAAGCCCAAAAAACATAAGGGGATGCAGACCAGAGAGAATATTGCGCCAAATTTTTGTACATCATCGTGAGAGTTAATCAGTGTAATGCTGAATATGCAGAAACCAAAAAATAAAAGAGAGTACTTAATTAGGTTATATACTTTGTTTTGAATAAGGAATTCCTGAGACAATAATGCTTTCATTTTAAATGCTAGTTTTGGATAAGTGTAATTTAACTTGAGTTTGTACTAATTTAGTCGTTCAAGACAAGTCGTCATCCTAAACTTAAGGAGCTTACGCATGCCTCTTAGGCCTAGGAGATCGCGTCAAATGCAGTCATCCTGCACTTGGTTCAGGATCTTCTTCTAATCTCCTGAGATGCCGGATCAAGCCCGGCATGACGGTGTAGTACTTTAAGAGGCTGAATCAAGTTCACGATGACTTTACCACATCGCATAATACTCTTATCCACGATTATGTACTTAATCGACCGTAACTGCAATTATTTCTTATATCAAACTCATGTTAATTAAAAAGAAAAAACCTTTTCTATAAATATACGCTAACTCAACTTAGAACGACTATAAAATTTATTATTCAAGATGCATTATGATTTTACCCTATGTGCATACCTATATAATCTACGCTTGACACATTTACACCAAACAAATAATCTCTACTTATAGTTTAATTATACTATATAAAATATACTTAAAGTTTAATTTAATTAATTTAGAGAGAAAAATTATTATGAAATATACAGAAGATCAAGTTGTTAGACAAATCACATTAGATTTGTCCAATGATTCTAGTATGGCTGCTAAACAACACGCTGGCGCTGCTTATGCCAACTGGTTTTATTCGAATCACAACCATGGGGTGGAAAATCAGAGGATTTGTATAAGTAAAATCGCTTCAGTTTTGGGATTAGATTTTGATACTGCCCTAAGAATACAAGCTCCTATTTTATCCGCATATTCTGCCGCCTATGTTATAGGTGTAGCAAACGAGGTAATCTTCAGTCAACACGCTCAAGTATCACAACAAATATCTAACCATCTAGCAGCTCAAGCCGCACAGCACGCTCAGGCTCAAGCTCAGGCTCAACAGGTAGCTAGCGCAGGCAGCTAAGGCTCAAGCAGTATCTGCAGCTAGTGTCATTAGGTTAGCAGAAATAGATGCGGAGTTAGCTAAGAGAGAGGCAGATAAAAGATCTTTAGAGTCAGAACTGGCACAATTAACAGTCCAAAAGGCGCAGAACCAGATTGCAAGGGAAAAACTCATACAAGACTCATTAATGAGGGTGCTAGGGGGAACTAAAGATATAGAATCAGCAATGGCCGGAGCTGATTACGAAGTGTCCCAGCGGTCATTAAAAGTGATGAAAAAGCTTGCGCACAAGGCAAAAGTAAAGTCTACATTTGCTTCATTGAGTGCGAGTCAGCTAGAGGGTGATAATCCAGGGCAGTTAACAAAGGCAGCGGCAACGCTAAAAATACTATCAACAAAAGCAGCGGCGGCAGCTCAAAAATTAAAGGAGGCAGTAGAGGTAAGACAAGCTGACATAAGATCTG
>JANNVO010000112.1:0-2913 GCA_031414475.1 Rickettsiales bacterium | reverse complement strand
ATCCGTGCAGCGCGCTGCTCCTAAATTGCTTAAACTCAGTACCATTAGCAATAGCTTCAAGCGCAAGCTTTGCATTAACAGCGAAGCTCTTATGTGCTTCGTTAGTAGTATTAACCGCTAGCTGATCTAATTCTTTACCGTATTTTTTTATCCAATCCGCTGCTTGCTCCTTACTGACCCCAGTTTGTAATGTGGGTACTTTTTGAGGGGTTATTATGTGTGGTTGCAATACTGGCGTTGGCGGCAGTGGCATTGTAGGTATTGGTATCTCTGGACTAGGTGTGGTAATAGCTCCAGTGCTAATCTCATTTGCAAGCTTGCTTAGGTCAATTGATACTACCTGTCCTCTCTGGGCTAAATCCTTGTAGTTTGGGCTAACAACAAAATCATTAATAAATTGATTCGGGTTAGTAGTTTGTGGTGTACCTCTCCACTCCATCTGAACAAACTCATTTTTACCTTGTGCAATTGCCGTAAGCGCATTAATAATATTTTGAGTATGAGTAGAATCTTGTCGGCTGTTGGTACGGTTTTTTACCAATTCGTTAGGTAGTTTTTCTAAACCAGTACTATATTTTTTTAATAGCTCGCTTGCTAGTTCCTTACTGATTACAGTTTGAACGATAGGTTTTGGTTTTATTTGCGGTGGTATTGTAGGTATCGGCGGTGGCGGCATTGTAGGTTTTTGTATTCCTTGTCCTATACTGTAATTTTGGACATCTTTAGCAAATTGCACTAAATTGTCTTTAGAAACATTAATCTGTTTCTCACCAGGTTGTTTAACGTTTGAATAGCCTAAAATTCTTTCAAAATCTTTCTTGTACACTCCGTTTACTAAACTATTTATGCACTCACTAGGATTTTCGGAGAGAGAACTAATATTCCCCAACCCAGAACTAGCAACGTTAGGAGTAAAGGGTTTGTTGTTTGCAATTGCGTCAAGTGCATTAATGATATTGGGAATATATGTACCATCCTTTCTTGAAGCATGCTCATAGTGTACATCGCTATGAATTAAGTTATTTAATTTTTCTAAATCTTCACCATATTTTTTTATCCATTCCGCGGCTTGTTCTTGGCTGATTTGACTACCAACATTAGTAGGTTGTTTAATTGGTGATAATGCTGGTTTTGGTTTCAATGCAGGTTGTACGATAGGTTTCGGTTTCAATGCAGGTTGCACAATAGGTTTAGGTATAGTAATGGATGGTGAATCAACCGCTTTTTGATAATCGGCAAATTTAACTGAAACACCTTTGTCCGTTACAATTTTGAGATTATTTTCTACCCTTAAATGTACTCCTTGCTTATCTGCTACTTCTGACCAGTTGTTATAACCTTCTGGTGGTAGATATTTCCCCGTTTCTTTATCATAGCGTCCTTTTACTCCAGTAATTCCTTCCATGGAGCTTGTAGCGGCTGCAGCAACGCCATCGTCGGTATATCTACTTCCTTCAAAATAGTCATTACCTGGCAGTGAAACGTGATCCCATGCTACAATTTTATACAATTTACACTTACTAAAGTCGTCTCCTGGTTCTTGATAAGTTTTAGGATCAGATAATTGAGTTTTACCTTTATTGCCTACGGCAAGTTGTGGTCTGACGCGATATTTTATATTTCCATAATCTCTTTGTTCATTTTGGCATTCTGCAAATGAATCGTAGTGAATGGCTGCTATGTTACCCAAATTACCAGAATGTTTTTCTAGCATTGCTTGTATAGCAATATTCAAATGTTCGCCCATCTCTCCCTTAAATTCACCGGCAAATTCTCCAGCTCCAACCCCAGGCAAAGTAATTAAGGCTGGTTTTCCTTCTAGTCCTGCCTTTTCATTAGCGTGAACTAATAGGGGCAGTAGCCTTCTTTCCACAAGCGCATTATAAGCTTCTTGATCAATTTTTCCGTCTTTTGTAACTTCATCAAGGTCTGGTGTTTTGCCACTAAATCCAGGCCCTGATTTAAGCAATGCGCCAGGAGTGAACAATAATTCGCCATCTAATGGATTTTCATGAACAACAAAGTTTGGATCATCTTTAGTGGTTAGTTGATTAGTAATAGGATCATGGAGTGTCACGGTTTTGTGCCATACTCCATTATCATATATCTTAACTGGTACAGTAACGTTTATGTCTCCAAGTATTCTTAATTCGGAGTTATTCCAATCTATTCCTCCTCCTTGGATAGCAGATTCTGCAAAAAACTTCGGTTGTTTAGTACTGAGCATTACTTCAATAAATTCAGAGGTACTAAGATTTTCAACTGATTTACCTGTGGCCTTGAGTTTTGCTCGGAGAAATTCTCCTGGTTGCTCTTGCCCAGATAGTAAATTTTCTTTATATTTGTTGATGTTCTCTAGTGTCTTTTCGCTTATTACAATTTCATAACCAGGTGCTTTGTCGACTTTTTTTGGAGCCTCAACGTCTTGTAATTGTATTGGTTTTTGTACGATCTTTGCTGGCTCAACAATTTCGCGTTGCTTTGTCGCCTCTTCTTGACGTAGTTTCGGTATTAGAGAGTTAATATTAGCCTCAGTTAAAATAACACCATATCTACCATCACCTGTAATGTGATTGCCTACAAATTTATCACCACCGCTTCCTCCTTTAAGCTCATATCGCTCGTTTAATGCTTTGCTAAATTTCTCTGCTTCGGCTTTATCAGCAAATTGTACAATATAGTTTTTTTGCTTTTGGCTATCTAAGCTTTTTACAATTTCACAATTTTTGGATTCTGGCAAATTTTGTATTAAACCAACATCCTTAAAGCTTTTTGCATTGCTAACTATTTGACCTATTTGTTGTGGGTTTAATTCTATATTGTAGCTATTACCATCCTTACTTTTTGAGCTAGTTACATTAATATTATGAGTTTTCGATAATGATTCTTTAAATGCTTCGGCTTCATGCATAT
>JANNVO010000111.1:0-1541 GCA_031414475.1 Rickettsiales bacterium | reverse complement strand
GCGACGTTCGCCGACCCGCAGGCCGCGATCGCCTGGTCGGGCGGCGTCACCACGACGCTCAAGGCCGACATGCAGGCAAAGAGCCTCATCGGCATGGGATCGGGAGAGAGCATCCAGGTGGGCTTCGCCGGCCAGGGATGGGTGCTCGTCCAGCCGAGCGAGGGCCGTCCGGTCGTCGGGGCGGGTTAGCGGCGCTCAAGCCGCGTCTTGCTGGTCAGCGCACTGAAGAAGCCGTACGTCATCGCACTGATCGCGGCGACCGTCTGCATCGGCAGCCAGATGGTCGCCGAGAGCAGCCTTGTCGGCACGGGCTGGGACGCCTTCGGTCGCGCGATCTGGCTGACGATCCTCGTCACGATCCCGGCATTTGTGACCGCCTGCGTGTTCGGGCTGATCGCCCTCGTCCGCTGGATCCGCTCGGCCAGGCTGTCGTAGATCCGATTCGCTGGCGGCCTCAGGCGGCTACGTAGCCCGAGTAGCTCGAAGGCTTCGGCACGGGCAGTTCTTCGGCCTTGAGAGCGCTGACGTGAGCGGTCACCGCTTCCGCCATCCTCAACTCCACGCTCGCACGTGTCGCTCCCGTGGCGATGCATCCTGGGAGGTCAGGTGAGTACGCGCCCCACCCGCCGGCGTCGTCACCCTCATAGATCACGAGATAGTCGGTCACCGCAGATCCTCCAAGCCGCTGTCGCGTCGGATGCTTGCGAGGGTACCGGCTGGCAGGTTGTCATTCGAGGCTCCAGCGACGGTCACAAGGCGCGAGTGTCCGGGGTGCTTGTAGATGCGGTGACTACCCCGCCGGCGCACCAGGATCCAGCCATTGCTCTCGAGCGCGGAAACGACTTCGCGGACCTTCTTGGGCATCGCGCTCCAGGCTCGCGCCTGAGACGTGACGGCGTAGCAGCGAGCTTGTGCCAAATCTGCGAGCGGTTACAGGCCGAGCTCACTCGCGTAGCGCGCGCGGTAGTCGCGGCGCGCGTCAAGCACCTTCTGTACGTAGTTGCGCGTCTCGGGATACGGGATGTCCTGCACGCGCAGCTGGGAGCCGCCCCATTCGTCAGCCTTGCCGGGCCCGGCGTTGTAGGCCGCCAGCGCGGCGGCTAGGTCACCGTCGTAGCGGTCGAGATGCTCACGCAGCAGGTACGCACCGTAGGCGATGTTGACCTGCGGCGTGTGGAGGTCCTCAAGTACGAACTGCGTGCCCCCGGAGCGCTTCGCGATGCCCCTCGCGGTGTCTGGAGTGATCTGCATCAGCCCCTGCGCGCCGGCCGTCGAGGTTCGGCCCTTCACAAAGCGCGACTCGGCGTAGATCACCGCTGCGATCAGCGCCGGATCCAGGCCCTTGTCGCGCGCCTGCTGGCGGATGATGTCCTCATGACGCAGCGGCAGCGTTATCTCCTCGACGGCGCGATTGAAGAGCGGCGACATCAGCAGCCCGCCGAGCACCAGCACGGCGAGTGCGCCCGCGGCGAGAACGCGGCGACGGCGCAGGGTGGAGCGGCGGAGCCTCGACGCGGAAGCGCGCCGTGCACTGCGGGCTG
>JANNVO010000110.1:0-2245 GCA_031414475.1 Rickettsiales bacterium | reverse complement strand
GCCCACCATCGATAGGTGGCGGTGGTGGCAATAAAGTAATTGAATTTAGTATTCAATCATCGCTTGAATACTCTGACCTTGATATTATTTCACAATCGTTTCTGGATAGAATGAATAAGAACCCGATTTTTGTAGGTTCAGAACGAGATTTTAAAGCATCAACCCCTACCTTAGATATTATCGTTAATAGAGAGAAGGCCTATAGGTATGGTGTTAACATTGAGACAATAGGCAAAACTATACAATACTTAATAGCTGGACGACAAGTTGGGGACTTCAGGATGGGAACTGATATTTACGACGTTATAATTGGTTATGATATAAAGAATAAAAGCAATCCAACAGACATAAAGAAGATATTTGTAAAAAATAGCGAAAACAATATATTGCCCCTTGAATCTGTTGCTGATGTTAAAGAGACAATCAGCGTGAAAGAATATAGTCATTATAATAATTCAAGATCTATAAAAATCAGCGCTGACCTTGCTCCGGGCAAGAATCTTAATGACGCAGTTAAAGTGATCGAAGAAATAGCAAAAGAAGTTATAGATACCAATAAATCGAAGCTAGACTATCTGGGGCAAATTAAGCAAATGGAAGAATCCAGCGGCGATACACTTATTACGTTCTTGTTTGCTCTCTTGTTTATATTCTTGGTCCTGTCGGCTCAATTCGAGAGCTTTGGCGATTCTTTGTTAATCTTAATGGCAGTTCCGTTT
Source organism: Rickettsiales bacterium (assembly GCA_031414475.1). Classification (GTDB taxonomy): domain Bacteria; phylum Pseudomonadota; class Alphaproteobacteria; order Rickettsiales; family Rickettsiaceae; genus Megaera_A. Next base: position 1,526 of record JANNVO010000110.1, on the reverse strand, counting down.
TCTATAACTGGTGGGGTCGTCGCACTTCTTATCTTTAATGATACTATAAATATGTATAGCAATATTGGTTTAGTCACACTCATTGGCCTAGTTACCAAAAATTCTATTATGCTAGTTGAATTCACCAATCAACTTCGCCATGAGGGAAGAACAATTGCCGAAGCAGTAATTGAATCGTCAAAACTTCGCTTACGCCCAATTCTGATGACAAGCATTGCAACTATATGCGGCGCTATACCTCTAGTTCTAGCCAGTGGTGCCGGAGCAGCATCTCGCAATTCTATAGGCCTAGTGATTATTGGTGGAATGCTGGTTGGCACTTTATTCACAATTTTTGTAATTCCAGTTTTGTATCAGACATTTAAAAAAGAAGGAAAGGCTTTAACCGCCTAAATAGTTTTTATAAAAAATAACAAATTAGGATAGGGGCATTCATCCTGAACTTGATTCAGGATCCCAGGCAATCGAAGAAGATCCTGAATCAAGTTCAGGATGACTCGATGTAAATTTAATTTGAGGAATATGGTTTAATGAGAATTCTTGGTATTGATCCTGCACTAACTTGCCTTGGCTGGGGAGTGATTCGTTTAAATTCTCCTAAAATATATTACGTAGCTAGCGGCCTTGTAAAGACTAATGTTAAAACTCCTATTCATAACAGACTTGCGCAGCTCGTCAGTTCAATTGAACAAGTAATTGAGCTCTATAAGCCAGAAGTAATCGCAATGGAAGAAACTTTTGTAAATGTTAATGCAATATCTTCATTAAAGCTTGGGTACGTTAGAGGCGCATTAATGTCAGCAATCGGCAAAACTGGCTTACCTTATTATGAATTCCTCCCTAACAAGATCAAGAAAACAATAGTTGGAGTTGGGCATGCAGAGAAAGAACAAGTTAAGCATATGGTGAAAATGATAATATCAGGGGATATGGGACACATAACGCTTGACGAATCTGATGCTTTGGCTATCGCTTATACGTGCCTGGTCCACCAAAAACAACCGTAACAAGTGACTGTGATAAAAAAGACACGTAATTTACGGTACATACAGTTTGTGAGTAATTAACAAAAAATATACTTTACCTTCTGTTAATATATTTATATGTTCACTCATGGACTATTGGTCAGTATATTAACGCTAACCAAATTCGATTTATAATAAATTTATTTAAACTAAATTATCAGAGATAATCATGACAAAAAAATTACTTTTAACTACTGCTTTAGTATCAGCACTTTGCGCAACTACTGCTAATGCTAATATTTTTGAAATTACATATAATGGAAACAACACTTATACCTTTGACGGAGCGCAATTCGCTAGCTTTACTGCTTTAAGCACAGAGCTAGATACTCGTATAAGAGCAGGAAGAATTAATCTAGATAATGATGATATTTCGGTTAGAAAAGATACACAAAGAGTGTTTTTTAATGATTTATTCTCTGCAAACAATAATATTAGAACTGAATTAGCTACAGTGATAGCAGCTCAGGCTCAAGCTGCTGGGAATCAAGTCACCCAAGC
>JANNVO010000109.1:0-1583 GCA_031414475.1 Rickettsiales bacterium | reverse complement strand
GTATCGCGGCCGAATGCCTGCGCCAACGCCAAGTGCTCGCGACGAAAACGATCGGCCTCGTCGAAATGGCGCCCTTCCACATTGAATTTGGTGAGCTGGTAGAGCGAGCCGAGAATGCGCGTGGTGTCGTGCATGTCGCGAGCGATGAGCCATGCGTTCTGCGCATGCTCCAGTGCGCCGAGCGGATCATCCTGCCCGCTGCGGGCGAGGGCCCAGTAATAAAGGGCTTCGTAACGGACGTCGTTCGTTGTTGCCTCATAGACCAGGCGCTTCGCCTCGGCCTCCAGCGAATCATGCTCGTGACTAGCGCGCAGCTCCATTAGTCGCTGAATATCATCCGCAGCGCGATCGGCTTGGCCATGAGCGCTAAGCCAGAACAGCGGGGCAAGGGCAACAAGTAGCAACCGGCGCATGCGGTGAAGATCGAGCATACGGTCGTCGATGCAACGCATTAAGAACGGCGCGGCATCCGATCACCAACTCACCGTTGCTATGGGCGCAACACGCGCTGGCCATCGCTTTGGCTTAGCTCACGAACGCTCGCTCGCGAAGAAGACGCTCGGCATATGGTTGCCGTTCGCGAGCATAGTGTTCAACTACTGATCAGAGGGCTGTCACCGTCTCGTTCAATGCCCGGCGTGATCGCGCTGTGTGCTCGCGGGCCTTGAAGGGCTCAACAAGTTGCTCGGCATCGCCGAGGTGGCCGAGTGCAATGAAGCACGCAACTTCCTCGGCCAGGTCGCTAAGCCCCAAGGTGGCCTTGGCCTTGTGGTGATCGAAGCCGCCCATCAAGTGACCGTAGATGTCCATACTCGCGGCCTGGATCAGCAAGTTCGCATTGGCCAAGCCCACATCGTGCAGCCAATAATGGTTCGGCTGTCCGCTGCGTTGCAGGTTGGTGCGACCAAGGCATACGACCAACGCGGCCGCTCCTTTCGCCCACGGCTGGTTGCCGATCGCCAAGCACTCCCACAACTCCTCGAACGCAGGGGTCCCACGCAACGCGTAGCGGTAGCGCCACGGCTGTTCATTCATGCTGCTCGGCGCCCATGAAGCGGCCTCGAACAAGGTGTTCATGACCTCTGCGGTCAAGGGCTTTTCGCTGAACCCGCGCGCGCTGAAACGCTGGCGGATCAAAGCATGAACGGCATGTTCGGTGTGCGCCTCTTTCAAGGCCTTGATATCGGTGTTCATCAGTTGGTCGGGCACGGCGAAGGTCAGGGTTGCATTGGTACTTCCATCAACAGCACCTCGGCTCCAGGGCTATCGGCTTTCAGGGAAATGTTCTCCGTGTCCCATACACCCAGGCCGTCGCGTTGGTTCAGCGCAATACCGTTCACGGTGATTTCGCCCTTGATAACGAAGGCATACACGCCATTGCTCCGGTCCTTCAACGCGTAGGTGGTCGTGAAGTCCTTGTCGAACGTTCCCAAATGGAACCATGCGTTCTGGTGGATCCACACGCCTTCATCATTGGCATTGGGCGAGAGGATCTGCTGCAGCTTGTTGTGCCGCTTGCTCGCGTCAAGAGCAAGCTGGTCGTACCGGGGCGTAACGCCGCGCTTGTTCGGGAACACCCAGAT
>JANNVO010000108.1:0-32061 GCA_031414475.1 Rickettsiales bacterium | reverse complement strand
TTGGATCTTTGATAGGTCTAACATCGGCTTGACTACCAGGTAAGAAAGCAACAACACCGTCTAAATCGACTGTAAATCCGCCTTTAACTCTACCAAATATGGTTCCAATAATATTTTCAGTCTTCTCAAATATTCTCTCAAGCTTAACCCATGACTCTTCACGAATTGCTTTTTCACGACTAAGGACCGTCCCTCTTCTACCTTCAACTTTCTCTACATACACATCAACGATATCTCCAACTTTAGGAAGCTCTTGTCCTTTTATCAGTTGAAATTCACTAACGGCAATTCTACCTTCGTTTTTTAGCCCTACATCAACAACAATAACTTCAGAAGTAGTCTCTACTACCTGGCCTTTTACTACAGAGCCTTCTTTTACGTGCGAAGTGGTTACAGTTTCAAGTAATTTTGCGAAATCTTCGTCTGATGGAGCAACGTTTGCAAGTTGAGGAACAAATCTTTTTTTTATGGTCATAAGAATTCATGTGAATGACTAAATAAATGCCAAATTCAGCCAAATTTTAAGTTAACAAAATTAAGTAAACCGACGGCACTTCACTATAACGGTTTACTAACAATATCTTTTATTTTCTGGACTACCTGATGTGGAGTAAGATTAGTTGTATCAATAACACAAGCCTCACTCGCCGGCACTAGAGGAGCCACTTTGCGGGATATATCCCGCTCGTCCCTACTTCTCAAGAGGTCCAAAACGTCGCTGAGTATACAATCTTTTCCGCTCCATAGCAACTGTTTATATCTTCGAATTGCCCTGACTTCTGCAGATGCGGTAATAAAGATTTTTAAGTCTGCATTCGGGGCAACAACGGTCCCAATATCCCGGCCTTCCATAATAATTCTATGGGTTGTTTGGATTAGCTTTTTTAAGTAAAAACCTAGATTTTGCCTAACCTGAGGTAATACTGAGATCTTTGATGCAAATTCTCCTATTGTCTCAACATTAAGATCTACATCTTTAGTTCTTGAAATAATATCTGCATTTTGTGATAACTCTATAATTTTTATCTCGTCATCTACCGCAACTTTTTCTTGCAAACAAATATATGCAAGCCCTCTATAAACGATACTAGAGGATACATAAGTTAGACTAAACTCTTCTGCAATCAAAGACCCTATATGCCCCTTGCCCGAAGCCGAAGGACCATCGAGAGCTACAACAAAATTCAAATTATTATCGTACGCCTTATCAAGTAAACTCATCAAACTACCAATATTTTTCTTATGTTTTTATGATGTTTTTTACCTTTTAGCAAATTAAATTCTTGAAGTTTTATAAAATTAAGAGTAAAAAAACGTGATCTATATAGTCGTTTGCTGGCTGTGTATGGATGTCCTAAATATAAGGGCGATTAGCTCAGTTGGTTAGAGCGCTACGTTGACATCGTAGAGGTCGGAAGTTCGAGTCTTCTATCGCCCACCATTTTCCATTTTTAGTGAAAAATTAACAACCTACTAGAAAATTAAGTCATACTGAACTTGATTTAGTAAAGCCCGCCTCTTGGCCTAGGATCTCATACAACTAAACAAGATCCCAGGTGACGGACTGCACGTTTGTAAGCAATTAACCAACCCATACATCAACCATTTCCAAATCATAGCTATCTATCTGCCCTCCCAGCAACTCAGCGACAATTATTGGGTCAGTGATGCAAGCTTTTAATATTTTGCCATCAACAAAGTAATCAGGATGTGTAGATAGAATCTTTTTTACTAGTTCTGGATTAGTTGCAGCAATACTCTGGACATATGACATTTCCCGCTCCCAGCTTTGATTATTCATCGCTAAGCCAAGATTCATTGCCTCAAAACATAACATTTTAGCGATTTCTATATTCTTTGGTGAATCTAAGTCACCTAGTTGCAACTTTAAATATTTATCCGAAAAATATACCGAATAATCATGACTAGGGTTGTTATCCGTGATACTATTTATTGCTTTATCTAACCAACTAGCTACTGTTTTTTGACTCCAACCACCATTACTGCTAAGTTCCGATATTTTATTCAAAACTTTAAGTATTTTCTTCATCACATTCAAAGTATTATCATCTATAGCACCAAACTTTATTATTGAGTTATTCTCGATTTCTGTATAGCCAAATTCCTCTATCTCTTTTTCAAACTTATCCTCAACCATTTTAGCCTTAGTACGTAATACCGACGCCTTCGCATGGTAACCAATTTCTTCATAGGAATGACCTACGCTAGCCAAGCTGCTAGAAATCACTGGATGCTCTCCTAAATTTAATTCATACAGCATTTTGAGAGCGTCTTGTTTATACTTCAAAGCTTTATCAGTTTGCCCAAGTTTTTCGTAAAGCGTACCAAGATGATTTAGACTGGTTGTAAGTAGAGGATGCTTACCATGATAAACAATTTTTCGCATTTGAAGCGCTTGTTCACAATATTCTACAGCTTTGTCCAATTGATTCAAGTTATTGTGAACCATGCCAAGATTGTGCAGAACTAAGGCTATATCTTGGTGGTTACCATCATGTAAGAGTTTTAGTATTTTCAAAGCCTCTTCGTATTGTTGTACGGCCGCTTTTAAATCTCCCGCTCTTGTATAAGATCCAGCAAGGTTATTAATACTTTTTGCAATACCGGAATGCTCAGTTTTATAGACAGATTTATATATTTTTAGCGCTTGCTCTTGATATTCAAAACCTCGCTTCGTATCTCCCAATGCGACATAACAAATACCAATATTACCTAGCGCGTCAGCGATATCAATGTGATTGTCCTCTTTAAATATAGCCCTGTACATAGTCAAAGCTTTCTCTAAATACCTCAAACCTTCAGCATTATTACCAAGACCCATATAAGAACCACCAACTCTATTTAGAGCAAAAGCTACGGAAATATTGTCGCCTTCATTAGCATCGTCGCCATAATAATGATCGTTGTCATCATCATTGGCACTATGGGGACGATCACCACCATATAGAGCCTGATACATTTCCAATGACGCTTTGGTATATTCTAGAGATTTTTCCCTATTACCCAAATTATAATGTGCTACCCCTACATTACCAAGGCTCTTAGCAATTTCAAGACTCTTGACGCCATCAGCACTTAGAGATTTATACATATCAAGAGCTTTTTCTGCATATTGCAAACCCTGCTTAAGGTCTCCCATTTCTTGTAGGATAGTACCAATTTGATCAAAGCTTTTTGCCAGGTCAGCATCTTTGTCGCTAAACATCTTTCTTATATGAATAGCCTTTTTTTGGTGCTCGAAACTAGCAGCTAAATCTTGTTCAATATTTAGATAATACAAAGCAAGTTTATCATGCAGGTTAGCTACTACTTTTGTTGTAACCTTTTCAGCTTGTGATAGTAATTTTTCAATATTATCTATCAATAACTTAGCTACATGCCAACTATCTTCAGGCGTTCTTTGCACTGTTGGCATCAATTTATCAAAAACCTGCAATAATTTATTAAATATCTCGCCCTCCGAATGGCTCACAGGCTGGTTATTAATCATATATTTTTTTACCGCATCCTGTACAATTACAGGAATTTTAATACCAAGACCAAAGTTTACACTAATCAGCTCTACTAATGATTGCTGGGTTAGGTAAGTTATGTATTCCTTTGTTTTTTCATTTTTACTGCCACATAACTCGCTTAAAACATCAATTCCAATAAAATCACCATCTATGAAAGCAGCATGCTGTAATATTTGCCAAGCCATTCCCGTCTTATCTATTTTTATCAGATGTTTCTCGATACCTACATTCCCCTGAAAACTCGCAACCTTCATAACACCCTCTCCATAAACATTGATAAAATTCACATATTTATAGTAAATTTTACAATTTCCCTAGTCAAGAATTAATTAGTTTATTACTATTAACTAATATGATGTAGACATGATTATTAGTTAAGCGAGTCATACTTGTAAAGGGTCACCCTGAACTTGATCAGAATCTCATGAGACAGCAGAAGATCCTGATCAAGTTCAGGATAACTTTGCCATGTTGCGCAAGTTCTTCTCGCCATGACGTTTTTGTCACCTAATTCAATGCGCTTACTATAAACCAATGAGTTATTTTTCAGATATTAGCATTAATTCTAAATTTTTTGGTTCGTTGCTTTTGTTCATTCAGTGCAAGCTATATAAAAGCTTTACACCAATCCTTTCAGCTGTTTTAGATGCATGATTGGCTGTAAGCCGTTAAATTTTTGTTTAGAAGAGCAATACATTGAGGTGAAACCTAATTTAGTTGCTTCTTTTATGCGCGCTTCAGTCTGAGCTACTTTTCTTACTTCACCAGAAAGCCCAACTTCACCAAAAAAAATACTTCCTTGGGGTAAAGGCTTGTTACTTGCTGCAGAAATTAAAGCAGCTGCAACAGCCAAATCCGCAGCAGGTTCGGTTATACGTAATCCACCAGCTACGCTTAAATACACCTCATGAGAGGCCAAGTTCAGACCAAATCTTACCCCTAGAACTGCTATAATCATAGACAATCGATTATTGTCCCAACCCACAACTGATCTACGAGGTGTAGCCATATTGGTCGGCGCTATCAAAGCTTGAATTTCTATGAGCAGCGGCCTTGAGCCTTCAATACCAGCGAATACTGCACTACCACTAACATTGTTTTCTCTTTCCATTAAAAATAATTCAGAAGGATTGGAAATTTCTACAAGTCCATGAGAAGTCATCTCAAAAACACCAATTTCATTAACAGCACCAAATCTATTTTTAATCGAACGCAATATGCGAAAATGATTATTGTGATCACCTTCAAAATAAAGCACAGTATCAACCATATGCTCTAAAACTTTCGGACCAGCAAGCTGACCATCTTTATTCACGTGGCAAGCTAATAGCAAAGTAATATTATTTTGCTTGGCATAATGTATGAGCTGATGAGCACAGGCTCTTATTTGCGAAACAGTACCTGGAGCGGATGAAAACTCACTTGAAGCAATCGTTTGGATAGAATCGATAACAACTACACTTAGCTGCTTCTTATTTTGGTCTATTGTTGAGATGATATCTTCAACATTCGTAGCCGCTAACAAACCAGTTTTGTTGTCATGAATACCGAGCCTCTGGGCGCGCAACTTAATCTGATTGGTCGATTCCTCACCAGTAATGTACAAGCAACCAACATCTGAACTAGCTAAGCTTGTACAAAGTTGTAAGAGTAGAGTTGATTTTCCAATACCAGGATCACCTCCAATCAATATCGCACTACCAGCTACTAACCCACCTCCTAAAACACGATTTAATTCTTCGATTGGCGTTTTTGTTCTAATCGTTGACTCAATTTCGCCAGCAAGCGTATGTATTTCTTGTACGCTACCAGTTTTAGGAACCATGATTTTACTAGCAGAAACTGATTCTTCCGTAACAGTACCCCACTCTAGACATTCTAGGCACTGCCCCATCCACTTGCTACTTACACTGCCGCAACTAGTGCAAGAATACGTACTCTTATTTTTGGTCATACTTAAGAACTAATAATTTGTTGTTACCATACACTTTTTCTTTTACCAGAGACACCTCATCAATAAGCTCTATATTTTCACGCTTATTCATTTCCACTGCAATTATAGCACCATTTGTAAGCCAACCATTTTTAACTAAACAAATCAACGATTTAACTACAAACCTATTATGATATGGTGGATCCATGAAGATAAGATTGTATTTTTTCTGCGCCTTTGGTAAAAATGTAGCATCGGTAACAAGCACGCTAATGTTATCAATCTCTCCAATTTTTCTGGCAAACTCCATAGCCAAATCAAGATGTTCCCGGCAACTATCGACTAAAGTGATACTACTAGCACCACGCGATAACGCTTCAAAGGATAAAGAACCTGTTCCAGCAAAAAGATCAAGCACATGTGCGCCATGAATTAGCCGGACATCAGCAAAAGTACCTGAAGATAAAATACTGAACAACGCCTCGCGAAACTTCGCTGTTGATGGTCGATAATCAGATTTTTTGAGTGTTGGGATTACTCTATTTTTATGTTTGCCCGCGATAATTCTCATTTATTTTTTACCTGAGTTTGAATCCAGAATATATTAAGTAAAAGTCGTCTCGTGTTACACAGTCATGCCGGGCTTGACCCGTTATCTCTCTGAGCGCCCCGGGATATCAGCTCCTAGGCCAAAGAAGCCAGCGAAAGCTTCAATATAGGAAAACGAGCCATCCTGAACGCAGATATCAGGATCTCATGAGATAGAAGAAGGTCCCGGGTCAAACCCAGGATGACTGGCTTGTTGTAATCGTTGACTGACTTGTGGTTATCATGCCCTAATCAATCTAATATTATCTCAAGCACGGTCTATCTTCACCTCTCTAAACTCACCAGGCTTCAAGTTTCCAAGTGAATAGCTACCAAAACTTGTTCTGATTAACCTACTGACTTCAAAACCGAAATGCTCAAAAATCTTACGAATTTCACGATTCTTACCTTCAGTTAAAATAACCTCGTACCAAGAGTTCGCCGCTACTTTGTTGATTAATTTTATCGACTTCGGATGATATTTTATTCCATCTATCACTATTGCTTGATTTTGAAAATCAAGCTCTTTTTCTCTTCCAAAAACACGTACTTTATATATTCTTTCAATTTTATTAGCTGGCGACTCATAATATCTAGATAAGTCACCAGAATTAGTAAGCAGAAGCAATCCTTCACTATTGATATCTAGTCTACCTACTGATACAACTCTTGGTAATTTCCCTTCTAGCGTCTGGAAAATCGTTGTGCGACCTTGAGGGTCCAGGTGGGTTGTAATTAACCCTATTGGTTTATAGTAGATCCAAAGTCGTGGGGTACTATCATGCCTTAGCTTCTGACCATTTACGATAATTACATTACTTTCGCTGACATTAATTGCTGGGCTATTTATTATTTCACCATCAATAGAAACAACACCCTGCTCGATAAGTTTTTCCGCCGCTCTTCTCGAACATATTCCGTTATTGGCAATAAACTTGGCAATTCTCATTAGAAACCTATTCTGGTTGGTATAGTCAAACCCATTGTTGTCATTCCCGCGCAAGCGAATCCAGATCATAAAATAGTTTCTACATCAACGCATAAGTGTGCTATTGCACCCAGAACCATGATGAAAAACCAATATGATCATATTTTTATTACCGTTTCTACCATTTCTGGATTCCCGCCTGTGCGGGAATGACAACGGTTATACAAGAGATCTATTACTAAATAACAATATTAACTATCTTGCGCGGAACGATAATTATCTTCTTGACCACAGCTTCACCGATATGTTTGCTAACAATAGGCAAAGACTTAGCCAGATTTTTTACTTCTTCATCAGAGTCTGAGGTTAAGAATTCATGGGTGGCTCTAAGTTTTCCATTTACTTGAATTGCCATGATAAAGCTATCGGTCTTTAGTTTTGACTCATCCGATTTAGGCCAATTCGTTTTATACAAAGGCACTGTATTACCAAGTTTTTGCCATAACTCCTCTGTGATATGAGGTATAAATGGATTTAACAATTGAACCATAGTTTTTGTTGCTTCTATTATTGAGTTTGTATCTGGATTTGCCAAAACAAGCTCGTCATTCACCGAATTAAATAATTCTCTAATTCTTGCAATCGCTTTATTCAAATGATAGTGCATTATGTCGTCTGAAACATTTTTTATAGTTGCGTGAATCTGCATCTGCAGCTTACTATTAATAGCCGAAGTTGTTTCCAATTCTCCCAATTTTTCTACCAAAACAACTAGTCTAGTAATAAATTTCTTACAACCATCTAGACCTGCTGCCGACCACTCCAAATCCTTTTCTGCAGGGCTATCTGATAAAACAAACAACCTTATGCTATCAGCTCCGTGAGAGCTAAGCATACTTTCAAGGTCAATAGTATTCAGCTTAGACTTGCTCATCTTCTCTATCTTACCCTTAAAAACCTCTTCATTAGTTTTCGCGTGGTAAAACTTACCATTCTCTTCTATTACTTCTTCAGGGTAAAGCCATTGACCATTTTTATCTTTAAATGTAGCATGAAGAACCATTCCCTGAGTAAGTAAACGCTTAAATGGCTCACGTACACTTAAGTAGCCTACATCTGCCATTGCCTTCGTAAAAAACCTCGCATAAAGTAAGTGCAAGATGGCATGCTCAATACCACCGATATATTGATCAACTGGAAGCCAATACTCACAATCCTCTTTATCAGCCATGCTTTCTGCATTATTATTACAGAATCTTGCGAAGTACCACGATGACTCAAAAAACGTATCAAATGTATCTGTCTCTCTAATAGCCTTTGAGGAACATTTTGGACAATCAACATGCTTCCAACTTGGGTGTCTATCCAAAGGATTTCCAGGTAAATCAAAACTAACATCTTTTGGAAGCTCTACTGGCAAATCTTCTGGCGGAACTGGTACAACCCCACAAGACTGGCAGTAGATAACAGGGATCGGGCACCCCCAATAACGCTGACGGGAAACTCCCCAATCACGCAAGCGGTAATTGATTTCTCTCTTGCCTATACCAAGTTCTTCAAATTTTTCGATAGTCTTTGCTCTGCCTTGGGCAACAGTTAATCCATCCAAGAAGTTTGAGTTAATCATTATGTCATCTAATACATAGATATAAGCCTGCTTCTCTAGATCAATTTCGTGCTGTTTACTATTCACAACTTGCAACATCGTAAGACCTTTGGTGTTCTGCACTAGTTCAAAATCTCTCTGATCATGGGCTGGACAACCATATACAGCTCCAGTACCGTAATCCATTAATACGAAGTTTGCTATTACTACAGGAATCTTTAAACTCTTATCAAAAGGATGAATTGCCTCAAGACCAGTAAACACACATTCTTTTGCAGCCTTTTCGACGTCAGATTCGGAAGTTGAAGTATGCGCGCATTTAGCAACAAATGCATCTATCTCCTTGTTTTTTGCTATTTTTTCAAGGATAGGATGGTTATATGCCAAGGCAACAAATGTTGCCCCAAAAATTACTTCTGGTTTTGTAGAATACACTTCTACCCTTTCATCCATACCAACGATGTCAAAATGAAACCGAGCTCCTTCCGATTTACCAATCCAGTTTTTTTGCATCGTCCGAACATTATCGGGCCAGTCTTCTAAAGTATCAATATCGTTGAGCAACTCTTCAGCATAATCAGTGATCTTTAAAAACCACTGCTTCAAATATTTTTTTTCAACTAACGCACCAGATCTCCACCCCCTGCCATCTATTACCTGCTCATTAGCAAGCACAGTGTTGTCAACAGGATCCCAATTGACCGAAGACTCTTTTTGATACGCTATCCCTTTATTATAAAGATCGATAAAAAATTGTTGTTCATGTTTGTAATAGTCTGGCGAGCAGCTTGCAAGCTCTCGATCCCAATCATACGAAATACCAACAGTTTTAAGCTGGGCACGCATTGCATCTATATTTGCATATGTCCATTGGCCAGGATGAGAGTTATTGCTTATAGCCGCATTCTCAGCCGGCAGGCCAAAAGCGTCCCAACCCATTGGGTGCAGAACGTTATAGCCAATGGAACGAAAGTATCTGGAAATGACATCTCCAATAGAATAATTCCTCAAATGTCCAACATGGAACTTTCCAGACGGATATGGAAACATTTCAAGAACATAATATTTTGGTTTTGCTTTGTCTTTTGAAGCAACAAATGCTTTATCCGCATGCCAAAATTGTTGCCATTTTTTCTCGATATTTAAGAAGTCCATAGAAATTACCTAGCCCTTCCGTCAAAAGTTATATTTTATAAATAAAAATAAATACTTTTGACGGGATTAATTTTAAGAAATCAAGCTTCAGGGCGGCCTTTGCTTGATTTCAATATTTATATTTTTTTACTAGTATTTTTAATTACTAGCTCGTATCAAACATGCCCAGTCATAGACCTTATGTTTATAACACACTCAAGCATTTTCGGCGGAGAGATTACCTAGCAGATTGTAAATATAAATCTCTAGCTTTGCGAATAATTTTATCTTCCAAAACCTTTGCAATCGGAGAAGATTGATGATCTTCAGACCATTTTCCACCTACCATTTTACGCTCAAAAGCAATCACTTCTAATCCTTCAGGAGTGATAAGGTCGTCTTTGATATACACTGTTACTTTAAATTGAGTATTTTTTTGATCTTTTGGAGAATACCATTCAGTGATAATGGCACCACCCTTACTGTCGGCAGAAGCCAGAGGAGCAAATTTTAGTATCTCAATTGATGCCTGAAATAAATATTTGTTTACGTTGCCAATTTTTGCTTTAGTAGCACTACTTCTTTCTTTACCCGGTCTAAAAATTATTCCTTCTCCACCAAGAAGAGACCCCATCTCATCCATTTCTCTCTCGACCTGAGTCTGCGGATAATCAGATGCAAACGATTGTGCTGCAAGCAAAGTGATAGCACTAAAAACGCTAACTAGGATAACTCTCATTTAGTAATATAACCTCAGTTTGGTAAAGTCATTTAGATTCCAACAACCACAACGGACCTGATTGGCTTGCATACGCCTTCGGCCCGGTATTCTCTTGAAGTCGCCTAAGATCCTGATCAAGCTCAGCATAGCTTAGGCACCTTGAATTTGTAAAAATAAACCTTTATTGCAAATTTTACAACCTATAATTCACGAAGACCTAAACATAGTTCAAATAATTTATCTTTAAACGGTTTCTTAGCTAAAGGTAAGCGTTCAATTTGCAACTTTATTAAATCTCGATCAGTTGTTGGCAATGTTTCACAAATTCTAATTAAATCTTGATCAGAGGCGCAGTGGCCTCTAGGCAAGTTTACATTTTGAGCACACCCTTCTCTTAGCATCAAAAAATGAGAAAAATTTTCCTTGAAAACCCTAGACCTATCCTGAAGACCTATTTTCTTTATCATTTTTTCTGGATTTATTTTATAAGCTTCTGTATCTAACAGTTTATGGCTTCTGGCTTTATAAGTTTCCCACAAATTTCTGCTGTTAATAGAGTTAGATAATTCCCTATAAAGAGGAATCAAATATTCCACATCCTTAATTGCATATTCAATTAACTCTTCTAAAAGCGGCCTTTCAAGCCAATTGGCTTTCTGCATTGTTTTGTCTATGTTGATATTCAGTAGAGCCTTACACAACCTGCCGTAACCCATGACCTCATCAAGTCCTATCACGCCAGCTGCTATTTGGGTATCAAATACATTGACAGGTAATTTACCAAATAAATGAAGGAAAATATCAAAATCCTGATCTGGAGCATGAAAAACTTTACAAATTTTTTCATTTAACAACAGTTCTTTTAATGGGCTAATATCGGCAATTGCCAAGGCATCCACTATTATTCTCTGCTCTTTTGTCGCAATCTGAACTAGACTTAGCTTAGCATAATAGGTTCTCCTTCTATAGAACTCTGTATCCATGAAAATAACAGATTCCAGGGCTAATTCTCCACAAATTACCTCGAATTCTTTCTGATTAGCTATAATTCGCATGAGTTTTCGATTGCTTAAAATGGTTATTTTCTATATATATTTATCAGCTAGATAAATAATAACTAAATTAACATATATGCATAAATTCAGAACTCATAACTGTAATGAACTAAACAAAGGGCACGTTGGTCAAACTGTTAAATTATCAGGATGGGTTCATAGACGTCGTGACCATGGTAATTTATTATTCGTAGATATTAGAGATCATTACGGCATAACGCAATTAGTTTTTACTGACCAAGATCTAGAACTAAAGGATAAAGCTAGCTACTTGCGTTATGAAAGCGTCATTACGATTGAAGGAACAGTGGTAGCTCGAAGCGCTGATACAACCAATAAATCTATGGCCACAGGAGAAATTGAGGTAGCTACAGATAAGTACTTAGTTGAGTCAGAAGCTGATGTATTGCCTCTGATTGTGAACGCTGAACAGGAAGCTCCCGAAGATACACGACTTAAATATAGGTTTCTGGATTTACGCAGAGAAAAATTACATAAAAATATTATGCTTAGATCAAGTATAATTTCTCACTTGCGAAAATTAATGAACAATTCTGGCTTTACTGAATTTCAAACGCCTATATTAACAGCAAGCTCACCAGAAGGAGCACGAGATTTTTTAGTTCCAAGCAGATTACACCCAGGTAAGTTTTATGCTCTACCTCAAGCGCCTCAGCAATTCAAACAAATGCTTATGATGTCTGGGTTTGATAAATATTTTCAAATTGCTCCCTGCTTTAGGGATGAAGACGCAAGAGCGGACAGATCTCCAGGGGAGTTTTATCAACTTGATATTGAAATGTCTTTTGTAACTCAAGAAGATATCTTCGCTGCAATTGAACCGATTATGTTTGAAATTTTTAGCAAATTTGGTAATAAGCAAGTTTCAAAAGCACCGTTTGTTAGAATTCCATATACTGAATCAATGCTAAAATACGGCTCAGATAAACCAGATCTTCGGAATCCAATAGAGATTACTGATGTTACAGACGTCTTTGAAGACTCAGAATTTACCGTATTTAGAGAAGCGATTAAAAAAGGCTCGGTTGTTAGAGCTATACCAGCTCCTTTAGCTGCTATAAAATCTCGCAAATTTTTTGATGACATGATTAAATTTGCAATTGATGAAGGTGCCTCAGGGCTTGGATATATACAATTTACTGAGGATGGTGAAGCTAAAGGACCCATCGCTAAGTTCTTATCAGCATCGCAATTAGAAAAACTAAAAAAATTAGCAAAAATTTCTAATGGCGACGCTGTATTCTTTTCGTGCGCTGAAGAGTTAATAGCTTCAAAGCTAGCTGGTAAAGTCAGAATAAAACTTGGCAACGAGCTAGAACTTATTAGCAATGACCGCTTTGAATTTTGTTGGGTAACAGACTTTCCATTCTATGAAATCAATGAAGAAACAAAACAAATTGATTTTAGTCACAACCCTTTTTCAATGCCACAAGGGGGTCTTGAAACTCTAGAAAAAGCAAAAACTAAAGAAGACTTGTTGGCGATCAAAGCTTTTCAATATGACATAGTTTGTAACGGCATAGAACTCTCAAGTGGAGCAATACGGAATCATAAACCAGAGCTTATGTACAAAGCTTTTGAGATTGCCGGATATAGCAAAGATGAAGTAGACAAAGAATTTGGCGGCATGATCAGAGCGTTTAAATTTGGTGCACCACCTCATGGTGGTATTGCTCCTGGCGTTGATCGCATAGTGATGCTTATTGCAGAAACGGCAAATATACGTGAAGTAATAGCATTTCCAATGAATCAACAAGCAGAGGACTTGTTAATGCAGGCACCTAGTAATGTAACGGAAAAACAGTTGCGCGAACTAAATATAATGTTGTCACCCTCTGTTAGAAGCAAAATGAAAGGAGCTTAGCATTCCACAGTGAAATAAGTCGAAATGTTTTGTGCACCTGGTCATGTATCCTGAGTTAAGCAATAACAATCAATGATTGATTATCCTGATAATTCATTCAACAACCAGCTAAAGTGGATAAAAATGCTTGAACAAGTAATTTTGGTTGATAGAAATAATAATGAAATAGGCATAGAAGAAAAACTAAGAGCTCATCAGATGGGTCTTTTACATCGTGCTTTTTCTATTTTTGTTCTGCGTAAAAACCAAGATTTAGAATTATTAATGCAGAAACGCAGTTTAAAAAAGTACCATAGTGGCGGACTATGGACAAACAGTTGTTGTGGCCATCCAAGACCTTCTGAATCTTTAATAGCAGCTGCAAGTCGACGCTTAAATGAAGAAATTGGGTTGCATCTTCCACTAAAGGAAATAGGAAGTTTTATTTATAAAGCTAACGTAGGAGGAAATTTAATTGAGCATGAGTTAGACCATGTTTTAATTGCCTACTGGAACAATCGTTCGATTGTTCCTAATCATGATGAAGTAGAAATGGTTGAATGGCGTAAAATAGATGAAGTATTGATAGCAATAGATCAAACGCCATCTCTTTTTACTGCTTGGATTAGAGAAGCTCTAGAAATGGTTATCAAATTATCACCCTATTGAATGAATAAAGACAATTCATGTAAAGTATCAATTTTTACAAACCAAAGACAAGCCTCTTTTTCTTTATATCTAGCGACATAGCCTTTACTTCTTAGAATATGCTTTTCTTTCTTATACCCCCGAACCCTAATGAACCATACCATCACTCCCTCTGCCACTCCTCGGCCTCGTTGGAGGGGGCTTATGCTGGTGTTCTGACATCTCTTTTTTGTATTTCTTACCGATATCTGACGCTAGTGCAACAACCTTGGGGTTTACTTTAACAGCAGTCACTTTATCTTGCGCTATAGCTTCAACTTCCACTGATTGAGATACATTTGCTCCCATACCTTTGTTGGCCACAACTTCCAACATCATTTCTTTATATTTACCTTGCGTCACAGGCAAAGTGTACACTTTCCCTCCACGCTCAATATAACCAATCGCATCATCCCCCTTGCCCATAAACTTTACAGGTACCGGTGAACTTACTTCAGTTAGCTTACCATTGTCATCGTAGTGCGCCGTAAAATACACCGCACCTTTTTCTGGAACATTACGACCATTCTCATCTTTCACTGCCATTGAAAAATGCGCCGGACCTTTACCACCCTCAATCTCTTTAGGAAATTCTATCTGTCTATAGCTTTTAATAGACCGCATTGTTCCGTTCTCAAGCGCAACCTGCGTTGTCCCCTGAACTGTCGTCTCTTTTAACGAAGTAATATGTTGACCATCAGGATCTTTGATTTCTGAAAAACGAGTCTTGGAGTTCGGTGGCGAAACCCAATCTACGTTCTTAAAACTATCCTGGAATTGACTATGTACTTCTTTATATCCATTTGACTCAATGTTTTTTAGCGCATTCTCTGTTTCTGGTTTTTGCATTGCCGAAGACAGCTTTTCTTTACCAACATCACTTTGTACAAAGGTACGAAAGGAGTTCAAATCCTGATCTAAAAAGTGATTTCTTTCTCCTACAGGAATAATCTTCGCAATCTCTTGTTGCAAATATAATTGTTGTTTAGTCAACACTTCGTCACGTATAGCTTGAGTAATTGGATCAACTCCACCACTAGAAGGTACTTTTGGGCTAGATGAACCAGACACTCCCTTTCCTACCCTTTTACTAACTGGTACTATTACCTTATCTTGTGCCCTTGGCTCCACAATCGTTGCCAATGGCTTCTCCGGCTTAAACGTCACAGACGGAGTTTTTTTGGGAGCAACCTTAGCTCGAGACTCTTCAGCTAATTCAGCTTTTAATACTTCTTTAGTTTGTATTATTTCTTTTTTAATTAATGTTTTAGCTTTGTCTCCAAGTGTATGATCCCTAAATCTCACTTTCTTTTTCCCAGAAGCAATATCATCAAAATATTGAGGATTATCCTTAATTAGTTGCTTTAATTCATCTGGATTTTTTATTTTGTACTGACCTTTCGGTCCTTTTTCAATTAAAAGACCTAATTTTATCTCTAAGCTAAATTCTTTAAGTGATTTTTGCCTATTAACCATTACTTCTTTTAAGTTCTTCTTTACATCCTCAACCTTGATGTCTTTTATATCTTTATCTTTATATATACTAGGCATTGCATGCTTAGCCCATTTTGCTAATGCCTCTTGGTTATAACATTTCTCAAGATCTACAAAGCTTTTATCAAAGAGCTTTTCCATATCTATATTTGCTGCTCTATCCAATCCAGCTACAAACTCAGGCGTTAATTTTAAACTTATAGGAAATTCACTAAAATGATTGGTAGGTCCTAACCCAGGCAAGTGCCTTGATTCAGAATGAGGATGAACGTTTTTAGTTAAATTACTAAATGCCCAGCCATAGTCTATTCGAACTAATCGTGGTTTCTCACTACCTTTTCTTATGACACCAATATTCCCTGGATGAATGTCAAAATCACCCATCAAAAGAGATGTGGGAGCTATTTTATCAAAATCTTGATAACCTTGTTTATCAAAAGCTTTCGATAAAGTTTTGCTAAACAGCTCCCTGGCACCCATCATCAAAGGCCTTCCATCTTTTCGCAAATGCTGATTAGGCCTATCTTCTTCAGACATATTACGGTCCATGTCCTTGAACATATCACTATAATTTTCGAAGAATTCGGATCTCACATAAACATTTGATCCATCACCAGGGATTTTGGAGGAATTTGCAGCGGTTACCATTAATTGCACTGTTGCTCCTGAACCTGGTTCTGTTGCTGCAAACAACTGAGAACCAAGATATTCTGCAATATTAAATTCTATTTTGTCATCCTTCTTTATAAGGGCAGTGGCTTTAGTTGCGTTATTTTTATATACTCCTCCATCGCCACCAGCGCCTCTTGCTCCCCCTTCTTTTTTACCATGTTTTTCCCAATCACTTCCTTCACCAAATATTTCTATCGCCATATTAGCTTCTATTTAATTTATATATACTTAGTTAATAGTAAGTGTATATAAATAATTTACGTCAATTAGGGCTAAGAACATAGTTTAAAAAATCATTAAAATAATAATAATTATGGGACTGTTGTAAATAATTGGCAGCAGTAATTAAATGTCCAACTTAGACCATATCTCGGGTAAATTGGAATCTATAACTATTTCAACACCAAATACTTCTTGTGGGATCACTATTTCTTTGGCATGCAGCATCATTCGCTTATAGCTCAAACCACCATATTTAACATCACCAAGAATTGGGCATCCGAGAATCTTACTATGCACCCTAAGTTGATGCATACGACCTGTTAGTGGTTTGAATTCAACCAACGAATAGCCGTCATTTTCTTTTAAAACATTATAGCTCGTTTCCGCTCTTTTTCCGTCTTTTAACTCCTTTACGATCTCAAAAATACCCGACCGATCTTTGCCTATATAATTGATTATAACACCTTGTGAGTCTTTGGGACGGCCACAAACTACCGCATAATATGTCTTTTGTATTAGTTTATCCCTGAATGCTTCACCTAATTTTGCTGCATTATCATAACCACAAGCAATAAGCAATACACCGCTTGTTCCTTTGTCTAATCTATGGACTAGTTTAAAATTTGTTCCATTTGTTGTATTTAAATATGATATTGCATCATCAACAGATAAACTAATTTTACTTCCACCTTGAACGGCCAGGTTATAAGGCTTGTTAATGGCTATAAATTCATTCGTAGATAAAAGTAAATACTCGCCAAGCAGTTTCGTAGCCAACGATCGAATGCTGTCTGAAAAATTTCTAACAGGACTGCTATTTTGAAATAACTCAGCAAATAACGTTATCTCATCACCAGTTTTAACTCGAGCGCTTGATTTGGCTTTGGTTTTATTTACCTTGATCTTACCATTCCTAAGATAGCGCTCTATAACCCCCTGAGTAACAGCAGGAAAAACCCTTTTAATATAACGATCAAGCCTTACTGGCTCCGAAGAGTCAACTATTATTTTTTTCATGAATACTTAAGTAGAAAATAAGCCCGAACTAGACAAGAAAGCAATACAACCGCACCAAACTGATGCAACAGAGCAAACTCTATTGGAACATTATAAACCAGAGTCACTATACCGGCCAAAACTTGTATTACTAGGGCCATAAATATATATCCTAAAACTAGAGAGAATTTTTTATTACCAATTTTCCATCCCTTGATACAAAAAATAACTATAATAATACTCAACAAATAAGCTATCATTCTATGAGCAAATTGAACAAATACAGGATCTGAAAAACTGGTCCACGAAAGAGTAGAAATCTTGAGTTCATCAGGAATAAAACCCGCTCCCATCAAAGGAAATTGGTTGTAAATAAGCCCAGCATCAAGCCCAGCAACAAATGCACCAAGAACTATCTGCACTAGTAAAACTATAATCGCAAGCCTGCACAACGCCTTTTCCGAAACAGCTGATGGAAAAAGTACTAAACTTCTTGCAAAACTCGCTACCAAAGAGCAGATGCTAGGGTAAGACCGTAGCCTACTTAATGTACGTGAGGATCTGAGCACCGGAGTGACGACGCAGGTGCCTTTGGTAGTAGAGTGTTTCATAAACTGCCAAAAGAATAGCGTATATAACAATACCGCAAGAAATAGATGCGCAGCTAGCCTATAATGACTGACATGAGGATCAAGCACTAAACCGCTCTTAACCATATACCACCCCATCACACCCTGAGATAAGAACAACAACAGGCCAACGAAATATATCCTAACTTCATTTGGCTTTATGTAGCCCTTCAAAAAAAATATAAATAATGGAATAATATATAAAAGCCCGGTTATTCTACCGGCAATCCTGTGAATAAATTCGATTAAATAAATGGATTTAAACTCATCCAAACTCATACCAAAGTTAATATTTTGGTACTCTGGCGAATTTTTATATTTTCCAAACTCTATGTTCCAGCTATTTTCATTCAAAGGTGGCAAAATTCCACTAACTGGATTCCACTCCGTGATAGACAAACCGGCCTCTGTAAGGCGAGTGAAGCCACCTATAAAAATCATCAACACAATAAAAAAGCACATCGCACATAACCAAACCGAAATAATCTTATTGTGCTTATAAGAGTTTGAGTTCATGTTTTAATATGATCTATTGATGGCAAAATCTACTAATCTCTCCAAATATTCTTTGGGCTTATTTTTAACATTGATTTCTGCCAATGAATTTAGAGCATTAAGCCTCAACTCATCAAGGTAAGTTTTAATATCAATTTGAATCTCATGTTCCATCATAATTGACTTAATCCAATTAAAATCAGCTTCAGAACGCTCTTTAGCCTCTATCATTTTCTTAAGTCTATTGTTATCTTTATCCGAAATTTTTCTAGTTAATAGTATAATCGGTAATGTAATTTTTCCCTCAAAAAAATCATCGCCTACATTCTTACCAACTTTACTACTGTCACTAAAGTAGTCCAAAGCATCGTCAGCTATCTGAAAAATATTTCCCAAGCATAAGCCAAAACTCCTAAGATTTGGAGCAATGTCTTCTCTTCCAGAAACAATTCCTCCAACCTCACAAGCAGCGCCAAAAAGTTCTGCTGTTTTAGCGTTAATAACTTTCAGATATTCCTCTTCCTTAACAATACGCTTTTGCTCAAGCTTTACGAGTTGAGACACTTCTCCTTCAGCAATTATTGCTGAAGCATTAGATAAAGCCAATAGTGCTGGGATAATTTTAGTTGATACTATTAGTTTAAATGACTGGCTGAATAAAAAGTCGCCAACTAGTATACTTGCTTTACTTCCCCACACGACATTTGCCGTGGGTAAAAAACGACGCATTCTACTGCCATCTACAACATCATCATGAAGCAAAGTAGCCATATGAATAAACTCAACTGCAGCAGCAAGTTTTATCGATTGCACCCCTTCATAGCCAAGCATTTTTGCTGAAAGCACAGTCAGAATGGGACGCATTCTTTTTCCGCCCGTACTAGACAAGTGTGTACTAATGACCTTAATTAGCTCTTCCTCAACAGATAAACTATCAACAATGATTTCGTTCATCGCTTGAATGTCGCTAGATAAATAACTATGAATCTCCTGAATTAAGTTCAAGTTTATTTCCTATCTTTTTTATTTGATCAATTTTTGAAGTAACCCAGCCTTATCCTTCGGCACAAGCTTACCAATTATACCTTTTGCCTCACCAGGTGTAGCCTTATCTGTTTGTTTTTCAATAGATTTCTTCACCACATTACCACCAGAAATTCTTGGCAAAATCTTTTGCAGCAACGGCTCGTTCCCATCAATTTTAGGTAATATTTCTCTCATTCTGGCTAAAACATCTCCACCGTGCCCAACTTTGTCAAATAACTTTTGATAGAGCATTAAAGTATATAGCTGCACTGTCTGACCCAATTTTACACTACCAATTTCTGATTGATCCATATGGTTTGAATCAATTTTGTATTCAAAACTTAAGTCATTTGAAGTTGATCCAGGATGGTCTGATATATCTTTAAGGAAAGCTTTATTTACATCTATATAAAGCTGCCTTGCTTCATCATTTAAAATTTTGAATTTGCCAAATCTGTAGATATATCCAGAAGTAAATTCGATAACCGATGGGTAATTGGTTAAATATAAAACACCATTTGCAAACCAATTACTTTTTGAACCAACGTTTGATTCCATTTCATGTTTTAGTCTTATTCCAGATTTGTCAGACAAAATACTAAAATCCTCTATCTTTAAGTGCTTCTTAGTCTTTGTACTAGAAGAATTCATTTTTAAGCTAAAATCATAGGAGCTATTCTCAAGATCCTTGAATTTAAACACCTCTTTATTCTGAATAATATAGTGAATTTCGTGGTCTATCTCCCTTCCCATAGGCGTCTTGACAACAAGAGGAGCATATAAGCCATACGCTTCAAAAATTTGATCAAATAAACCTGATTTTGTTTTAATTTTAGAGCTCGTATCGAGCACAAAATCTCTGCCATCAATATAATTTCCAGATTTATACTGTATTTTTAAGTCTGGTAAATCGATATAATTTGACTCACAAATAATATCAGCTTTAGACTCAAGCCCTTTCATAAATTCTCCAGCAGCCTTGCCTTTAGTTTTTATTTCAGCCTTAACAGTGAAATCAAAACCCGCAGGCAAAGCAGAAAATCCATAAAATAGACTAACAGGCAAGCGTCTCATTTTCGCTTTGTTTTGCTTTGTTTTAACAACATAATGTATCTTGTATTCTTGAGGTATATTAGCTAACAAGTCTTCGAGATTTTCATAAGTTTTTTTAGGCAAAAACGACAATTGCATGCGCTCAAACTCCTTGTCATAAAACTTCTCGTTATCGATTAAATCAAAAATCTCAACCTTTCCAGTAGAAATTTTAATCTCCGATATATGATTTACTATTTGTGCTGGATCTTTCATAGCTTTGAGTGTTTTAAATAACTCCTTATTTAAAGGTATGTCTACACCAATACTATAATTATCTATTTTTAGAAGTGAACCAAAGCCATGTTTGGCTGGTTTATAAGAAGCGACTATATCTCCACTATAGTTAATAAACACCCGTTGTAACATTAAATCATAACCAAATTCCAAGGGAGATTTATATATAATCTCAGCCCCCTTGCTCTCTTCCTTCCACCCTATAGCCTCCCAGGCAATTTTATATGGAAAACCTGATGGAACTACTTTGTCAAAGGTAATAAAATAATCGGTTTTATCAATTCCTTTTACTGCAAATTCCTTACCAGCATATTTTTCATTTAATTCCGTAGCAACTTTATCTGTCACATAATACCACAGCCCAGCTAAGCTTAATAAAGCTAATACTAATAAGATAAATATGACCTTAATTACTTTCATTTTCTTTACCTCTTAGGTTTGCGTACTCTTTACCAAGGATTCTAACATTCCATATCCACAATGCCATTACTAATATAAAAATACCAAGTAAATATTGAGCCACTGAATCAAAAGTTGCCATCGGCATAAGAATAAACATCGAAGACTGTATAAATGCCCCAAGAGATTTACCGAATTTTAAACCTATCACTTCAACTGCTGCCTTGCCTTTAGTTCTAAGCTCCAAAGAGAGTGGTATATAGGCCATTTCTTTTGTTGAATCAAACAAAGAATATTTTGTTGCTTTACTCAATATATTTTGGATAGCACCTATAAGTACTGCAAAATATATTGGGTTGAACCACTCATCGGAAAAATCTACGTAATTAGCAATTATTACAAAACCAAAAAAGATTAAACCAGTAGCAGTAATCATAAATGGGGTAACTAACGCCGATATACTCCAAGAAAAATTTCTTAAAATATTACTACCTATTACCATGAATGCAACACAAGAAATCCCCATCCAGATATTAAACCTACCCATAAAATTTATATAGTCAATTGTATTAGGGTAAAGTTCACTAACTTTTGACTTCCAAGGCCCTTCTAGAATGTTAATTAACAATCCATAACAAAGTACAAGCAACACAATATGACCAATATACTTTGACTTCGTAATTAATTTAATACTCTGGGCAAATGATAAAGATGTTTTAGTTTTCTCTCCGGTACTATTTTTTTTACGCTTGAATTCACTATTTTTAAGGACATAATGATCTATATACCTATATAAAACCATAGCTACCAGACCAGCAAAAACAACAGATTTCATAATCGGCTTCAGAACCATTTCACACTGATATCCAATGTCATTTGAATATGATTTGAGAATATGTTCGTCTGAAATACCCGAGAGGTCAGAAAAGCTTACTAACACATTGCCTGCTATAATTAAGCCCAAGTTACCTATCATACCAAGAAATGGATAGAACCTTTTAGCTGAATCTGTATCAAAAATATGATTTGCATACTGCCAGAATAATAAATTGATTATTACAACGCTCCACAACTCACAAAAAACATACATCAAGGCGTAACTCCATTTACCCAAGATTTTTATAAACCATTTCAAATACGGGTAGCTCCGCGCTAAATGCGCTATAGTTTCGTCGCTTGGATGAAGCAGGTGTTGCTGCGGAAAGAGAACATATGTAAATAAAATAAAGAAACTAAGAAAAAAGCAAACTATAAGATAAAATAAACGGTCATACTCAAATACATTACTTAATCGAACGTAGATCAAAGTAAAAATTACTGTAGATGGTAGCACTAGCCATAACTTAAGAAAACTGATAACTTCTGCGCCTATATTTGGCACAACCAAGCTATCTTTAATTGACCTTAATGATCCGAAGTTAAACAACATACACATCATCATTAGTCCAAGAGGCAGAAATAGCTTTATCTCTGAGCGCTCGATTGGCCAAAATATATCTTTTATCTTATTGGAGAAGATCGGCTTTTTAAGATTAGACATTCAATTTACAAAAAACCTGCTTAAAAACAATACTTACATGCTCTTGTAAATACCTACCATTTCTAATACACAGCCGCTTAGTTGTCAATAAAAAATCTTTATTGTTTCCATAGTTATTGACTCATAAGCATTAAAAGATAATACTGTCACACAACACTGGTATAGTATATTCTATTTATCCTGGAGTTAACTTGGCTATACCCTCTACCAGCCTGAACCTTATAAGATTCCAGAGGATCGAGAATCAAGTGGGAAGGCAGTGTTCAGCACAGATATTTAGAGACTAAATTTATACAGTTGTAAAGTCACACTATTTTACTATACACTACACGACTTAGGATTAATCTTCAGAGATTTTCGCTGCGTGGACTTAAAAATTACTTGAGTATAAATCATGGTGATGACTAGAAAAAAGTTTTTAATTGTATGGCTGTTTGGCTTAATGAGCGGCTTTACCATAATGCTTAGCGGATATACGCTTAACTACTGGCTTTCATTTGAGAAAGTAGACATAAGAACCATAGGGGCATTTTCCCTGGTATCAATACCTTATGCAATAAATTTTACTTGGGCACCTCTGTTTGATACCAGAAAAATTCCAGTCCTACACTCTCTTTTTGGCCAGAGACTTTCTTGGTTATTGTTAGTACAACTTTTACTAAGTGCCGCGGTATACTTGATAAGCGCATTTGATCCAACCGAAGAACTTTTGCCGATAGCAATATCTGGATTCTTGATATCCGTTTTTGCTTCTGCTCAAGACTCGGTTCTTGGTGCTCTTCGAACAGAATTAGTTGACAAAAAACATCAAGGTGAAATTTCTGGAATGTACATATTTGGCTATCGTATAGGCATGTTAATTTCTAGCTCTGGAGCAATTTATATCTCTCAATATATGAGATGGAATCTTGTCTATGAATTATTCAGCGTTGTATTGATTATCTTCCCTATCATCTTGATTTTATTGTCAAAAGACTTGACGTCGCTTTATACAAAACTTAACAATGAAATTATCGAAGATAAAATTAAAAACCAAAGCCATTTCCAAAAAATATGTTCTTTAGTAAAGAACATATTAAAGCCAGTTGGCTCAAATAAGTACATATTATTTGTCATTATTTTCTTAATCCTATACAGATTGCCAGATAACTTTATCAGTATGATGATCACCCCATTTCTGCATCACATTGGCTACGACTCATTTGAAATCGCTACAGCAGGAAAGCTATTTGGGGCAATTTCTGCAATGGCTGGCGGGCTACTAGCAAGCTATATAATGAAGAGAAAACCTCTTTATGACAGTTTATTACTTTTTGGATCAATTCATGCAGCAGCTCACATTCTCTTTGTAGTACAGGATGCTTTTGGAAAAAACATCTATTTGCTATTCTTAATTACTGGATTTGAAGGTATAAGTGGTGGCATGACAATGGCGGCGTACATTGCCTTCATCGCATCTTTATGTGACGGGAAATTCAGAGCCACGCAATATTCTTTCTTTTCTTCAATGATGGGGCTGTCTAGATCGATATTACCGTCTATCTCTGGTTACTTCGTTGCCAATTTTGGCTGGACAATATTTTATCTTTTTACAACAGTTGCCACCGTTCCAGCTCTGGTGATGATAGTATATTTAGAAAAAATTAAAAAGAAACAAACTAGGATAAGCCGTGATTGATATAATTATAGTATTTTCATACCTTTCACTCTTACTCATAATTGGTATAGTTAAAAGAACTACAGGCGGTAACTTCAGGTCTTTTTCAAGGATTACCAAAGGAGTTAAAGGGAACCATCTACTGCTTGTAGCTACGATCTTTGCTTCAAGTATTGGCGGAGGCACAACTTTTGGAATATCTGAAAAAGCTTTTTCTGAGACTATTGCAAATAGTTATGGTTTAATTATTGCTATGCCGATTGATATATTGATAGCAATTTATATAGTTCCAAAACTTATAGAGCATTACGGATCAGAAACTATTGGCGATATTATGTCAAGCTACTACGGCTCCCCTGGGCGCTATATTGGTGGACTTTCAGCAATTTTGGTTTCTACAGGGCTATTAGCTGCTCAAATAAGCGTAAGTGGACGGATTTTTGAATATATTCTACAAGTAGACTATGTTTTAGGAGTAACACTTAGTTATGGAATAGTAGTTATATACACGACCATTGGCGGCTTGCAATCGGTCCTTTTTACTAATCTACTTCAATTCTTTGCGATGATAGTCGCCATACCAATTATCACGATTTTTGGCTTATATCAAATTGGACTTGATACATTTATTGCCTCCGTACCTCTTGATAAAGTTTCCTTCTCATCTAATCAAGATCTACTTGGAATCACAATATCAGCAGCACTTGGGTTCTCGGTTATCAACTTGTTACCAACGTTCATTCAAAGAGCTTTGATTAACAAAGATAGCAAAACTACAACAAATGCTATACTCATAAAAACAGGTGTTTATGTTATATTTTTAATATTTGTAACTATTAACGGCTTAATTGCTTATGTCCAATACCCAGATATTAAAGCAAGTTTAGCATTACCTTATTTAATTGATCATATCATTCCAGTTGGAGTTCAAGGAATAGTCGTTGTTGGTCTATTAGCTGCCGTGATGTCAACAGCCGATTCGGACCTAAATATTACTTCTGTTACTATTGTTAAAGATGTTCTTAATCCATTGTTTGCAGTTAAGAACCAAAATTCTATGTTACTGCTTGCCAGAATAATGAATGTTCTGATTGGTAGTATAGCTATAGTTATTGCCTTATGCTTTTCCAAAGTAGTTGATTTGGTAATCTTCGTAGTAGGTTTTTGGAGCCCTATTGTCCTGGTGCCAATGATTTTCGGCTTATTTGGAATCACTATTGGAAAAAAAGGTTTTATTATTTCGTGCGCGACTGGAGCTTTAACATTTGTTGTATGGCAATTGTACCTTGAAGAGCACTTCTATCTCAAAGGAGTTTTTGTTGGAACTATAGCTCATTTACTAATATTTTTGACTTTTTACTTTGTAAAGAGAGTAAAAAAATCATTCTGAACTTGATGGCTTCGCATGTCTCTTTTCCAAAGAGATGACAACTTTATATTTAATGTATAGTAAATTCAGTAGTATTATGTGCTAGGCACGAAGTCACGAAGCCTATATACAATAAGTGAGTGACAAGTAACAACGCACAAAATGCTAATCAATTTACTAGGTCATCCACTTTTTGTAAGCTCTTGTCGATCTCTTGCAAAAAGCTTTGCTTGAAACTCTGTAAATTCAGAAAAATTACTATTCTGAGCC
Source organism: Rickettsiales bacterium (assembly GCA_031414475.1). Lineage (GTDB taxonomy): Bacteria > Pseudomonadota > Alphaproteobacteria > Rickettsiales > Rickettsiaceae > Megaera_A. The sequence goes on along the minus strand of JANNVO010000108.1, from coordinate 5,911 downwards.
AATTTATTTGCTCGTAGCAAAATATTCAAGTCACGTCCCAAATCAGCGAAGAAAAACTCCGGCTCCCCGCTTTGCTTAGTGCCGAGAATTTCTCCTCCACCACGAAGAAGCAAGTCTTGCTCAGCAATATAAAACCCGTCATTACTTTGTCTCATGATTTCCAACCTGTTTCTAGCAGTAGCTGAAAATCTTTTGGGATTGTACATAAGAATACAGTAAGATTGCAACTCTCCGCGCCCCACTCTACCCCTTAATTGATGTAGCTGCGCAAGACCAAATTTCTCAGCATTTTCAACGATAATTAATGTCGCATCAGGCACATCAATACCAACTTCAATAACTGTCGTTGCAACTAAAATTTTAACCAGCCCGTCCTTAAATTTTTGCATTACATCCTCTTTACCTGCAGACTTCATCTTGCCATGAAGAATTACAACTTGTCCTGGATAAATTTTATCCAGCTCTTCATAGCGCGCGGTAACATCTGCATACGTAAAGTCATCTTCATGCTCGAGAGTCTTATCATTCTGATCAATAAGTGGACAAACCCAATATACTTTCTGACCACAATCAATCATTTTTTTCAATGAGGCTATAACTTGTTCTCTCCTACTATTAGACGTTATAGTAGTCACTATTGGTAAACGGTTTTTTGGCTTATCCTTTACTTGAGAAACACTCATATCACCAAACATCGTCAGTGTTAAACTCCGAGGGATAGGTGTTGCTGTCATGACCAGTACATCCGGATGAGTTGCCTTTGCGATAAGTTCGAGACGTTGCTGCACACCAAATTTATGCTGTTCATCAATAATAACATAGCCAAGATCCTTAAATACAACTCCTTCTTGAAATAGAGCATGAGTACCAATTAAAATGTTAATTGTTCCGTTCTCTAAATTTTCCTTTATAGATCTTCTTGCTTTAACAGCTGTTTTACCTGTAAGTAATTCAACATTAACGCCAGTTCCGGTCAAAGCTTTAACAAAAAACTGATAATGCTGCAAACTGAGTAAATCTGTTGGTACCATAAGCACTCCTTGCGCCCCAGATACCACAACGTTAAGCATGGTAAGGAGCGCAACAATAGTTTTACCTGATCCTACGTCCCCTTGCAAAAGTCTCATCATCTGAATGTTCGAGGCCTGATCAAACTCAATCTGCTGGATTGCTTCTTGTTGATATTTTGTCAGCTCAAATCCTAAATTACTTAGGACCTTGTCCTTCACCTCGTTTATAATATGGAAACTTCTGCCAAGCACCTCTTGTTCCCTTTTTTTTAATTTAACCAATGACAATTGATTGGCAAACAATTCTTTTTCGGTAAACTTGGAAAGCGCAGTATCTATGGTTTGCTCTATCAGCAAATGATTGGGGACATGAGAAACCAGATGTAATTGTTTTATCTCATTAATCAGAGAAATAATATAATTCGAAAATTCTTGCTCAATTTTACCAAATGAATTTCTGGCTCCAATTGAAACTTCAAGAGCTCTTATAGCCGTCAATATATAATCATATAATTGCTTATTAATTAAGCCATAGGTCAAATGATAAACCGGTTCTACTGGTACAGACAAAGATTTTTTAAAAATAAACTCTGGATGAGTAATTTGAAATCCTCCATCAAAATACTGTACCTTACCATGAATGGTATATTTTTCGCCGACTTTCAGCTTGCTGAATATAAATGGTGGAATCTTATTAAAAAAAACTAAAGTTAACCCACCCGTGTCATTGGTCACATATATTTTTGTTGGAGTACGGCTCGATCTTGATTGCTTAATCTCAACAATGCTTACCTCGGCCTGGATCAGAATATTGTCATGCAATGCGGATAAATCCGGTGACGTATCACTTATGTTATAAGAATATGGTTTATAAAAAACTAAATCACGTACATTAAAAATACCTAGCCTTTTTAATGCTTTTTCAGCTGTTTCCTTTATTGGAATAATTGATTTTACAGGCTGAAAAAAAATATCATACATTAATCTAGCTTCTGAATTTATCGATTAATAAGAGGCAGCTTGAACGCAGATCCAAATCGAAAAGATTTGTATCATCAGTAATTTTTCTAATTTGATCATATTTCATTTGCAAATAATAAGGTGAGTTTGATTTAAATTGCGCAAGAATCGATAACTCTAATTCTGATAAATCAACATTTAATCCAGCAATTTTTTTACAAAATTTGGCCATCAATTCTTCCATAGAAACAGAAAATTGCATCCATAAATCACGATCTTTATAACCAAATTCCGCTATAAATTGTAATTTCTCAGTTATACTAATCTTCTTATTTAGAGGCTTTAAAAACTTAACATCAGTTTCTTTATCTGGAAGCAGATTATAATGATAGTTTATCTTTGCACATCTTGAGCGTATTGTAGGTATGACACTGGCCGCATTGTTCGTTACTAGAAAAATATAGGTATTGTCAGGAGTATCCTCGAGTATTTTCAAACAAGAATTTGCAGCATTTATATTCATTTGATCTGCAGCATAAATTACAGCTACTTTTTTGCCAGTTATAACAGATGTTTTGTATAAAAACTTCTGCATTAATCTGATTTGATCTACTGAAATGTTCTTTGTTTTATTATCGCTCTTTCGGACATACATATAATCTGGGTGATTTTCGACTTTGCCATTTAAAAGACTGCTACTAATAAAGTCATTTAGCTGAAGCAATCCATCATCAATGCTATCGGTGTTGATCAGATAACAATTATTCAGTCTGCCAATATTATAATGATTTTCTAGATGTTGCTTTATCACTTTTTAAGCCGTTTTATACTATTATCTTTACCTATTATTTCCATGACCTCAAATACACTTGGAGACGCAATTCTACCAGTAATAAATGCTCTGATATATTTCATAAGATCGCCAAGCTTCATTTGATTCTCTGCTGCCACTTCTTTTAAAACAACTTGTATATTGTCCTTATTAAATTCTGTAATATTATCAATTGCGTCCGTTACTTTATCAACAATGCCAGAATCACATTCATCCACTAAAGATTTTGCTTCGTCTGTATATTTAATCGCGCTGTCTACTATGAATATACTAGCTAAATCTACTAGATCTGTGACCAACTCTGCTCTTGGTTTCATCGCATCTAAACCTAGTTTAATATTATTTTTAGAAGCTGCACTTAAATTCTGATCTAAATTCTTAAAAATAATATTGGCAAGGTCTTCATCCTTCATAAACCTCAGGTAATGAGCATTCATATGCTTCATTTTAGCAAAATCAAGGCGTGCTGGTGATTTACCCATACCATCGATTCCAAACCATTCAATCGCCTGCTCGCGCGATATTATTTCATCATCACCATGTGACCAACCAAGCCTCAGCAAATAATTATTCAGTGCAAGGGGCAAATATCCCATTTCTTTATAGCTTTCAACGCCAAGAGCACCATGACGCTTAGATAATTTAGCCCCATCTGGACCGTGAATAAGTGGTATATGCACCATTTTCGGTATATTCCAATCCATAGCTTCGTATATTAGTTGCTGCCTTGATGCATTATTTAAATGATCATCTCCCCTGATTATGTGAGTAATATCCATATCATGGTCATCGACCACTACGGCAAGCATATAAGTCGGTGTTTCATCACTGCGAAGAAGTACCATATCATCAAGATGAGAATTTTGTACAACTACCTTACCTTGCAGTAGGTCATCTACAATTGTTTGCCCGTCTCGCGGAGCCTTTATTCTAATTACCGGCTTAATACCAACTGGATACTGATCAGAAGATTTATCTCTCCATGGAGAATGAAAGATAAAATGCTCTTTATCTAATCTAGCCTTTTCCCTTATTTCTGCTATTTCATCCTGAGATGAGAAACAATAATAGGCTTTGCCTATTTCAACCAGCTTATGCGCAACTTCTCTATGTCTACCAGCCCTTTCTGATTGATAGATAATTTTTTCATCATGCTTAATATCAAGCCACTCAAGAGAAGTCAGGATTGCCTGCTTGGCTTCCCCGGTTGACCTTAAAGAGTCAGTATCTTCAATTCTAAGCAAGAATTTTCCACCATGGTGTTTAGCAAACAAGTAGTTAAACAACGCTGTTCGCGCACCGCCAATATGCAAATATCCAGTAGGAGAAGGGGCAAATCTAGTTCTTATACTCATATATTTTGATAATTTACCTGGTTAATTTAGAACTCATACCCACGAAGTCACTCTTAAACTAAAGAAGTCTAGAATTTATTAACGGCACGACCACCTTCGGCCCTATATCTTAGAGCGATACGTGTCATCCCGGACTTGATCCAAGATCTTCTTTCGTTGCCCGAGATCCTAGGCCAAGAGGCAGGGCTTCGCCAAATCAAGTTCAGGATGACTATGTATTGTTGTCTGAGATCCCGAGCGTCATTTCCAGGATAAATGCCGAGCCGGCAATCCAGGAAACTACATTATTACGTGTTTTAGTAGTTTTCTGGATTATCAAGCCTTCTTACGAAGGCTCGTGATGACTATATCTTAGCCATTCTTGTCCTAATATTTATCCCTACACTAGTGCGGCTAGAAATGACAAAAAGAGTCTATTCCTTCTTTGCTTTAGTCTTCGGCTCTTTCAGAGCTACTTTCTTAGGAATAACAGCAACTTCTTCTTTTTTGCTAGCTTCCTTCTTACTACCAGCTATAGCCGGAAACTCCGGATCATTTTCGCTATCAAGCGGAAGTCCAAGTAATAAGTTCTTTATTTGTTTACCACTAAGCGTTTCTTTCTCAATCAAAGCTTTTGCCAAAGTGTGTAGCTGACCGATATGAGTTGTAAGAATATGCTTAGCAAAATTATATCCCTCGTCCACGATTCTTTTAATTTCTTTATCTATTGCCTCAGACGTTTTTTCAGACCTAGTTTTATCACCAGACCCTCCTGATGCATACATATCTTCATTACTTCTGCCATGAAACACTGGACCAACTTCTTCACTAAGCCCCCATTCTGTAACCATCGCTTGAGCCATTCTAGTAGCCATCTTAATATCAGACGATGCTCCAGATGTTACTTTTTCTCTACCAAAAATAATCTCCTCAGCGACTCTTCCAGCCATAGCAACAGCTATGTCCGCTTTCATTTTCTCTAAAGCCATTGAAAGTCGATCGCTTTCTGGTAATCTCATCACCATCCCAAGAGCCCTGCCCCGCGGAATGATTGTAGCTTTATGTATCGGATCCGATGCAGGGCAATGTAACCCCACAAGCGCGTGCCCACCTTCATGATATGCCGTCAGTTTTTTCTCTGCATCAGACATAACAAGAGACCGCCTTTCGACTCCCATCATTACTTTGTCTTTTGCGTCTTCCATGTCCTGCATATCAACAGTTTTTTTACCACGCCTTGCTGCAATTAAAGCCGACTCATTTACTAAATTTTGTAGCTCAGCTCCTGAAAAGCCAGGAGTACCTCTGGCAATAATCCTAGGATCAACTTTGTCTGAGTGTTTAATTTTTTTCATATGAACTTTCAGAATCTGTTCACGACCACCTACATCTGGATTAGACACAGTAATTTGTCGGTCAAATCTACCAGGACGGAGTAAAGCTGGATCTAAAACATCCGGCCTATTGGTTGCAGCTATGATCACCACACCTTCATTTGATTCAAAACCATCCATCTCAACTAACATTTGGTTAAGTGTTTGCTCACGTTCATCATTTCCTCCGCCAAGACCAATACCCCTATGACGACCAACAGCATCAATCTCATCGATAAATATTATGCATGGAGCATTTCTTTTTCCCTGCTCAAACATATCACGTACACGACTTGCACCAACACCAACAAACATCTCAACAAAATCAGATCCTGAAATACTAAAGAATGGCACGTTAGCCTCACCAGCAATTGCCTTAGCAAGAAGCGTTTTACCAGTTCC
>JANNVO010000107.1:0-1528 GCA_031414475.1 Rickettsiales bacterium | reverse complement strand
CATGCCCTCTTTCGCCATCGCATAGTAGAGCCGTGGCGGCATGAGGGCCGTGGTGTTGGTGGCTCCGAATGTAGTGAGCAGTATTAGTAAAGAGATGAATAGCACACCTGGGTTTCCAAGGATGTGCTGCACGACCACGACGGCGGCGATGGTATTCTGTGTTTTGCCGACATCGACAATCTGATCGATGGGCAGGACATACAAGTAGGTAAAGTTTACAGCGACATACACGCCCATGACAAACAGAACTCCAAATACAAGCGCGAGCGGAAGGTTGCGGTTTGGATTCTTGATTTCCCCACCGAGGTATCCCGTGGTAGCCCACCCTTCGTACGCCCAAAAGGCGGCAAGCAAAGCGGCAAACATTGCCTTGATCAGGTCGGTATCGTACCACGGCCGATCCACAAAGCCAATGGCGTTGGTTTGCAGATTTTCAAAGCTTCCACCTCCAATGGTGAGGCCGAGAACAACAATGATTGCAATGACCGCTGTCACCAGGATGAGCACATAGCGGCTGAGCCCCTCGCCGCCTTTGAGTCCACGGTAATTAATAACGGTAAGGATAAGAATGAGTCCGATGGTCAGGGCTTTCACGCCGAAGTTGTGAAAGGGTGTAAAAACACCAAACAGGGAAATGCCGGCTAACGCCTCGGGGAGTTGAGGCAAAGGAACCAAAGCATTGAATGACTGTGCGAAAACATAACCGATCGATGCCAGCGAAGCGGACCGAATGACCGTAAACGATGTCCAACCATAGAGGAAGGCAAAGAAGCGGTTATAGATCTTGCGGTAGTAGACATACTCTCCGCCGGAGTCGGCGAGCATGCTGGCGATCTCTGCGTTGCTCAGGGCACCGCAGAGGGTAATCAGGCCGGCAAGCACCCAGCAAAGCAATACAAGGCTGGGGGAGAGCAGCTCTACCGACATTGGCGCCACCTTCTTGTAAATGCCGGAGCCGATGACTGAGCTGACCGTGAGCATAAAGGCGGCGAACAAGCTTAATGATCGGATGAGGTGGCCCTGAGGTTGGTTGATCATGGTTGGTCAAAGAAAACTAAAGGTGCGTGAAACACTTGGAATAATCCAACCGTTTGATAACTTTGAAATTAAAAGTACTTTTATATGAAACAAGACGACGCCTTTGAGAAGGACCTGGCATCCATCCACCGCCTCATGGACCGGTCGGTGAAGTTTGTCTCGTTGAGTGGTTTGTCAGGAATACTGGCCGGGACATATGCATTGATTGGGGCAGGTGTAGCCTATTTTATGCTGTACTACCCGCCGTCCATCGGTGTGGCCGAGCGTTATCCCATTCCAGATATTCAGACAGCATGGAAATTGGTTGTCGTTGCCTTTCTGGTACTGGTTGCGTCTTTTGGAACGGGGCTATGGCTAAGTGCCGCAAAAGCAAAAAGGCGTGGCGTGTCGGTGTGGGGTGCTCCAGGGCGTCACTTATTGATTAACCTGATGATTCCATTAATTGCCGGAGGATGCTTTGGCCTGATCTGTGTGTGGCAAGGTTATTTTG
>JANNVO010000106.1:0-1514 GCA_031414475.1 Rickettsiales bacterium | reverse complement strand
CAAATGAATTTTTTTTGCTTATTTTAAAACCATATTTTAATACCACATATATACAGTATAATAAACTACATATTAATACATTATAATATGGCTTGACTGCAGAGTTTTATTTTCAAAAAGAATTGATCTCTATAAAAATATTTCAATAAATTTAAAATATCTCACTAATTTGCTTTTCATTTTTAAACTAAGGTGAGATATCAATTTTTATTTGATATATGTGTTCTGTGATTTTGAGATCATATTCAACTTCCGTCATGCTAAAAATATAGGCTTGTCCTGTATGTATTTACCGACGCATTTAAATCTATTAAACCAATATTTATATTAAAACCAAGCATACAGAAGCAAAAGAACTGATAAACACATTTATTAATCAGTGTAAAAATATATATGGAGATAAATATATTGTATATAATATTCACACTCTTATTAATTTATGTGATGATTGTTTGAATTATTTTTTCGTGTTAATTTTTTTTTTTCGTGTTTTAAATTTGAAAACTTTTTGAGGTTTATGAAGCGAGGACCTAATTTGCCTTTGTCTCAAGCAGTAAAAAGAATACTTGAACATAATCAATGTCTTGGCCAGAAATCCATAAAAAAACCTATGTCCTCAAACTCATTTTTATTAAATGGTCAGTGCTTTCAACTAAATCAAAAAACTGTTATGTTATGGGTTACAATCGGCATATTTATAAAATTTGTGAACTTCCATGTAGGAGCAATAAAAATAAACTTAAAGTTAGGCAATTCTTAGACAAATCATTTGCTTTTGATTATCCCTTGTCATCATCGTTCTTTGACATTTATAAGATATCCAAATTATGCAAAATAGAACACAATTTATCTCCATCTTTTATTCTATGTAAAACATTTATTTTCCAAGTAGATAAAGATTTATATTCTTTTCCAATATTGCATGCTCATGTTTGAATATTTATTGAAGAAATTAGTTATTTCTTGCAAATTTAAATTTATTACAGGTATATTTATGATATGTATAGATTCTTTTTTTACGATAATTCATTGATAATTTAATTTGAATCTTCAATTTTCAAAGTGTTATTTGATGATGTAATATAAATATTAATTAATTAATTTTTAACCATAATTATATAAACATTTCATTAAGTGGCCGACTAAGTTATCCAATCACCATGTTTGTTCTAAATAAAATATAATTATAATTCATTCTGTATATTAAAATCAATGGTAGCAAAAGATTTTTTCTTTGAGCGCATTTGAAATGTTGGGTGTACTGTTTAATCTTTTCCATTCTGTATAAACATAAAATCTTGCATTATTTTTGCTAATTTCCATATAACAATAATAATCGTTGCGTATGATAGTACTATCATTTTTTAAATCTATATATCTTTCAACTTATATAAGTAATCGATTTAAAATTTTCAATCTATGTCATAGATATATTATATTACTATAATTATTATATATTGAAAATTTCAAGGCATAGCGATCTTTATATGCAAAATTATCAAGTCAGTTGCATT
>JANNVO010000105.1:0-1713 GCA_031414475.1 Rickettsiales bacterium | reverse complement strand
GCTCCCACCATGCAGATCGAAGTGGTCTGCCACGGTCCCGGCATGGACCTGCTGATGAGCGACCGCAGCACTGTGCAGGTGAAGCTGAAGGAGTTCGCCGCGCAGGGCATCGTCTTCCTCGCGTGCGAGAACACGATCAAGGAGCGGAACCTCGACCGGACGAAGGTGATCCCCGAAGCGGGTTACGTGAAGGCTGGGATCATCCACATCGTGGAGCGGCAGGAGGACGGCTGGAGCTACATCAAAGCCGGTTTCTGACAGATGAACGTACCTCACGCGCATCGACCGTTCCACGGTCGGTGGGGCTTGGCCCTTGTCTTATCGGTCGTGTTACCGTTCCTCGCGAGCGCCCAGCACAGCGAGCAGGACATCCCGAGCAACGACAGCTTGCGCGGCGCGAGCCATCTGTACGACATCATGAAACGCGGCGAGTTGGACGGACGCTTCCGTCTGTACAACATGATGACGATCAACGACGGCGCACCGGCCGACTACCACGCGGTGGCTTTCGGCGGCACCTTGGGCTTCACCTCGCAACGCTGGCATGGCACGCGATTCAAGCTCAGCGGTGGCTACACCTTCGATCTGGCGACAAGTGACCTGACGGAGCTGGACCCTGTGACAGGAGCGGCTAACCGCTATGAGATCGGATTGTATGATGTGAACGACCCGCGCCATACCAACGACCTGGCCTACTTGCACGAGTTCCAGTTGGACTGGTTGTCGCGCAATGAGCGAACACAGGTGGTGATCGGAAAACAAGAATTGAACACGCCCTTCCTCAACCCACAGGATGGTCGCATGCACCCCAGCTTGTTCGAAGGCATCTGGGCAGAGCACCGCACCCAGCGCGGCACAGCGCTGCAGGGCGGATGGATCTACCGCGTGGCCCCGCGTGGCGCCAGCGAATGGTACACGGTGGACGAGAGCATGTCGGTCTTCCCCGTCGGGCGCAATGTGTACGGGGAGGGCCCACAACATGGCGAGCACGTGGAAAGCGCTGGCATCTTCGCGGCCAGCATCAAGCAGAAGGTGCATCGTTCCGTGTCGATCACCGCTTGGAACGTTCACACCGAGAACGTGTTCAACAGTGCGCTCGTTCAGATGGACGCGGGCGGCAGAGATACCCGCTGGAGCGCTTCAGCCTTGGCCATCCGACAGGACGCGGCGGACCACCGAGGGCATGGCAGCGACAGTGTCTTGTACATGCCAGCGAACGAAGCATCGTGGGCATTCAGCGCTCGATTGCGCAATGTGCTCGGCAAGTTCCGCTGGCAACTGAACTACACGCGCATCACCGCACATGGCCGTTACCTGATGCCACGCGAATGGGGGCGAGACCCCTTCTTCACGTTCCTGCCACGCGAACGCAACGATGGTGCTGGTGATGTACACGCGGCTTCGCTGAACCTGATCTGGAAGGCGGACAACGGATGGCGCATCCAAGTGGATGGCGGTCTGTACCGGATGCCCGAACTCGCCGATGCGCGGCTGAACAAGTACGCGATGCCGTCCTACGCGCAGTTCGATGTGAACGCACAATATCATTTCAACAACAGCTGGAAAGGACTGGCCGCACAAGTGCTCCTCGTCGGGAAGCTGCCGCTTGTTAACGCATCGTTGACCGAGAAGCAGTCCATCAACAAGGTGGACATGCTGCACGCGGACCTGATCATCAACTACGTGTTCTGACGCACGGGACGCTCTGTGATG
>JANNVO010000104.1:0-8149 GCA_031414475.1 Rickettsiales bacterium | reverse complement strand
TTTGACAACAATACAAAAGAATTTCTCGATTCTTGGCTAAGCTTAGCCTCAATCTTTACACTGCAAAAGCCGATGTTCTGAAATTTAGTGGTCTCTTTTAATTTAGGACTTGGTATAAGTCTATTCATCTTCTTCGATTTCAAGTAAAGTTTCATCTTGCTTTACAACTACATAATTACCAGCTCTAAACTGTCCTTTAATACGACTCACTTCATATTCACTAATTCCTACAGATTTTAACACTGCACTTCCCAGCTGCAAACCAGTTTCATAATCCTGTGGTATTATGGTATTAACACCAAGGTTATATAATTCGTGAGAATTTTTTAAATCCTTTAACCGTATGATCAACTCAAGATGGTCGAACTTATCACTAACCACTTTACAGATCTTTTTAACAGTAATTTCATTGTTAATGGTAACTACTACAGTTAAAGCTCTATCACCACCTATTGCTTTAATTGTATCGGCTTGCGAAGCATCTCCCTTGAATACTGGCAAACCATTCGCAACTTCATCACGTACTACGTCATCATTGACATCTAAAGCTATGTAATTAATTCCCTCTGCCTCAAGGACTCTTGCCACCATCTTACCAACCTTGCCAAAACCAACTATAATAACGTGATTGGCCAAGTCTCTAGCACCATATTCAATAATTTGGTTTGGTGTTCTTCCCAAACCTTTTTCAAATTTTTCAGCAAATTTTTGTCCAATAATTGCTAATAATGGTGTCAAAGCCATTGAGCACGTAACAACTAGTAGCAATAAGTTTGCAACTTTTTCTTCTAAAACTCCATACTCCTTACCAAGACCAAAGAGAATGAACGCAAACTCTCCGCCTTGCGACAAAAGTAGACCTGCATGAATCGCAACGCCTTTATTAAAACCAAATAAAATACAGAGTGCCGAAATAATCAAGGCTTTTAATACAATTAACGCTATACTAAACGTGATAATATTAGTCAGTTGATTGTACATTTCCATTACATCAATCTTCATACCAACACTCATGAAGAACAGTCCCAGTAACAGGCTTTTAAATGGATAAATACTCTCCTCAGCTTTTATCCTGAAATCTGTTTCGGCAACAAGAACTCCTGACACGAAGGCTCCTAAAGCAAGTGACAACCCAAAATGCTCTGTACTCCACGAAGCCGCCAACACTACAAGAAGAGTCACTGCAATTGGAAGCTCACTACTCTCATTATGATCTGGTGTAATAAAGGAGAATAAAGGACGAAGGAGCACCCTACCTACCACAAAGATGACACCAAGTGCAAATATAGCTTTTAACAAAGATTGACCAAGAATGTATGGAAGTGATTCGACTGATTCCCCTCCGCTACCAAGAATCGGCACGATAACAAGTAAAGGTACTACAATAAAATCTTGCAATAATAAGATAGCCAAAGCTACCCGACCAACCTGCATGGATTGACTTTTTGTTTCATTTATAACTTGCATTACAATGGCTGTAGAAGAAAGAGCCAAGCCACCTGAGATAATGATAGCTGAATTAGTATCCCCAGTAGTAAGTACAACGGCAGCAGCAATCACTAAACCAGTAATTAAAACTTGCAGGGACCCAAGTCCAAATACATATCGCCTCATAGCTTTCAATCTTTCAATAGATAGCTCAAGACCGATTGCAAAAAGAAGAAATACTACACCTAGTTCTCCCAGGAATGATGTCTGATTATATGTTACAACTTTTAAGCCATGATCACCAATAACCGCACCAGCAACCAAATATCCAAGCACCGGACTTAATTTTAGCTTTTTAAATATCGCCACAACAAACACTGCAGCGGCAATCAAAGTTATAACAATAACTAGAACATTATTTCCCATAATTCCTTCGCTTAAGTAATACTTATCAAATCAACATAACAAATCAGCTTATACAAAATCACTTTTGTACGTTTTATTTTTTTAATTAGTTATAGTGTTAAATAACTACCTCTTCTCCCATAGTTCCTCAATTTTAAACTTATCTCGCGCCTCTGGGTGAAATAAATGTACAATAACATCTCCTGCATCGAGCAAAATCCAATCAGATCCGGCTAAACCTTCAACACTAGCATTCCATTTCAACACATGCTTTAGCTCAAGGGCTACATGCTCAGCAATTGCTCTAATGTTCTTTACCGAACGCCCGCTAGCAAAAATCATATAGTCTGCTATCGGAACTTCACCCTTTAACGAAATACAAGTAACATTTTCTGCTTTCTTTTCTTCCAAGCACTTTAATATAAAATCTTTTATATCTTCACTGTTATTATTCATTGAAATAGAACCCCATCAATCTCTTAACTGTGTGGATGACAGATCACACAATTTTCCTCTATGAATCATTATATTGTTGTTTTCCGTTTTAGCAAGGTTTGCTTTTGGTTTTAAGCCTATTGTAGCTGTATTAATCAATCGTGTATTGCATGGGCGATCAAAAATCAAAATATCACATAATTCTACTAAATCTGAATTTCGATGCCATTTCCTAAAACTGTTAACGTTATCCATGCCCATTAACCAAGTAAATTTAACTGCCCTACACCTCTCAATCAGCAGCCGCATTGAATCATAGCTATAAGAACTATTTAAGTCATACTCAGCAGTAGAAACAATAATCTTAGGATGAGTTGCCACTTTAAGAGCATTTTCGGCTCTGATGAATATATCTCGCTGCATAAGAGGCTTTGTTGGGTTTTGGTTGGCAACCAACCAGATGATAAAATCAAAATGGTAAAAATTTAATGCTTGCTCGGAAATAAGCAAATGCCCCGCGTGCGCAGGATCGAATGTTCCCCCCAGCACGCCTACCTTCAATGGTAGGCCATGCATAAAATTTAATGCTTGCAAATTGGCTATTTTATGCTTAGATTTCATATCAAAACAATTATCTTTAAAGCTGTATGGCAATTTCAGAGTCTAAACTCCAATCCATTCTACAGAATAGTTTTCCAAATGCGAAAATAAAAATTACTGATACAGCTGGGGATCAAGACCATTATGCTCTTGAAATTACCAGCAATGCTTTTAAAGGCTTGCCGCTGATAAAACAACACAGACTTGTTAAAGAAGCTTTGGCAGAAGTTTTGGTCAAAGAACTGCATGCTATTAGCATCAAAACAAACGCTGAGAATTAGGCAGTGTTAACAAAGTCACTCTAATGGTCAATTTATGCGTTATTTCCGTCCTCAAATCCTCATGTATATTAAATACACTGCGGTTTTGCGGGCGAAAATGCCTATAAATTGCCTCATTATAGATCTTTGTTAACACTGCCTAGAACGCTGTTTTAAGTAACTTGATCCATAATCTTGAATTAAGTACAATAATATCATGAGTTGAAGAAATAAGTAAGATATAGTGCTTATTATACGTCCTTTAACCATAGAAAATCTATATCTGATACCTATAGTTAAAGATGCAATATATAAAAACTTCTTGATAAGTAGTGAAAGTAATCAATATATCTAGAGTATATATTTATCCAAAAATGTACAAATATCCTTTGACTTTGATAAAAATTATAAAAACGAGTCTGAAATAGAATATTTTCCTATTCTATCTTGCATAACCGGTTACCGATGGTTTACAAATAGACAAAATAGTTATTAATCACTCAAGCCTATTAGTGCTAAAAATAAAACTGCTAAATTATCTGTTTACTATTAAAACAGATAATTTTTATGAAAGATAAAGATCCAAAATTTTTATTTGCAGAAACATTACGCGATTCGATCCATAACCTTGATTTGAGTACCTTAGATAATCAGAAAATTTTTTCTGATTATCTAAGGTCATTTATACGTTTACATGAGGGAGTTAGCTTTGAGGATTATGACGATGATACCTCAAAACGTGGTGATAAACGTATCAGCAAAATATTAGCTGCGGGCAAGAAAGTTGTAGGCAACGTTACCATCGGCGTTGGTTTTAATATGGATGCTGGGGGTAAAAAATATGGCAAGACAGAATGGGATGAAGCATTTGAAAACAATGTCGCTGATAATGAGGAAAAGGTTGATTTTGATGAAGCTTACGAGGGCAAGAACAAGTTGACCAATCACTTGATCACAGTATTAAAATTAGGGTAGAAAAACTGGAGAAGATCTACGAAGAGTCTTGGCCTAAACTGCGCGCTAATGAAAAAATTGCTATAATCAGCCTTTATTTCAATGGCCCTGGCTTAGTACGCGTAGACACAAATTTCTATGAGAATATTACAGAATACGCCAAGACTGCTGATAAAAAATATTTATCAGCGGCAGTAGATGAAATAAAACTTAGATCTAATCCAGATAAATCTGAAGGTACTCAGAATCGCAGAAACTGTGAAGCAGCGATGCTTGACTCAACTGAAGCGCCGTTTTACTCTAAGCCCAATTCTCCGCTAATACCAAACAACATAATGAAAATTATTGCAGGAAAAACTATTGTACCAATTGATATTGGTCGATATTCGCCTAAAGATACTGCTTCTGATTATTTCATCTGGCGGACAAAGCTCGATGGGAAAGTGCGATCAGAGCACCTAAAAAATGAGGGGAAATTATTTTTAAAAGAAGATTATAATAATGGCATCTTGCCGACCTCTACTATAATTGCCGTTGTTTTACAGAAGAAGTTACTCAAAATTTATACATCATCCCTGATCCATTCATTCAAAAACCAAATCCTAAAAACCTCGGTCCTAAGGACGCAAAATTTATTGATCGATTCATTCGTTTTGGCGGCGGAAGAATGCTACATTTGAGGTAGTATTTATAGTAAAACACTTAGTGTTTTGTGCAAAACGTGATTTGTCATTCCCGCGGAAGCGGGAATCTAAAAAGCCAGCTATCAAGCTTGGTTCCGGCCTCTGCAGGAATGACACCTGTGTGTATTAACAAATGCACCTAATTCAGGGTGATTTATTATAGTATTACTATTATAACGCAAGCAACCGTAATAGAAGTCAATAAAAAATTAAGCAACAGCACAATAATATTAACCTTCTGATTTTATAAATCTTCCATGAAATCCAATTGGCAAAGCTTGAGGCATCTTAGCCCGAGCCAACTCTTTCATCGAATGAGCATCTATTATTACTAAAAAGCCTTCTTTATTAGATTTGTCATAAACAACACTTAAAATCACCCCATCATCCTCATTTTTTGCAGAAGGCTTTGAAACAAATAACGGCTCACCTGGAGACAACCCTTCATGTAACCAATGCTTCGTTTTGTTATTTTTAATATCATACTTCGCTAAACCAGAACCATTTTTGTTACCTAATGTGTTAAACCAAACAGCATAAAAATACTGATTTTCTCTCCCTACTAGATTTTCTTTTATGCTAGGCAGTTCATATGATTCTTTGGATAAGCAAACGATATCGATTGAAGATTTATTCAAATCAATTACCATTTTTTGTAACTGAACATGACCATATTTTGTTTCTGTCTCTCCTACCTTTACAACTAAATCAGCATTATCAGATGCGCTTAAATAAAGATTAATTAGACCGTCTTTACCTTCAAAAGCATTAATATGGTGAAAAGCAAACATAGCTTGGGTATTTATCTCACTAATAAACTTACCAGTTTTTTTATCAAATACGTAGACCGTAGTTAGACGACCAGGCTCCCATCTATGCGCTCCGATAAAGCTATATTTAGGATTAAGGAGGTCTATTGGATCTACTACTAAAGGATACGCAGTTAGAATTATATAATTTTCAGTAATTGAAAAATCATGCATGTAACTAGGCTCACTAACTTCATGCCGTGCTAACAACTTTCTGCTAGTTGTTTTATCTTCAATTTTATAAATTACATAAGCACTTTTTCTGCCATAATCAATGTAAAAATTATAGAGTGCACCATCGGCCGGATCACGCTTCATATGAGCAGATTCCCAAATTTTTGCTTTCTTCAAATTATCATCGTAATCAAAGATTCCAATTGTCTTAAGGGTAGATGGTTCAAATTCAATTGGCAAAGGTGTTTCTCCAAAAGCAATTAAATGCTTTCCAACTCTTTCAATGTTGATACTAGCATTAGCTGTTTTAACTTTTTGTCCATCACGAGAAATATGCTTGGCTGGCGACTCTCCTAAATTTTGTCCAAATCCACTAAGTTTGAGATCGTTAAGTTCTATACTTTCAAGCAGTTGGTCAGATTTTAGAAAAGCGGCCTGATAATAAATTTTATTTTTCTTAAATTCGAAAGAAGATACAAGCGCGAAGCCATCAAACCAATGAGTAAGACGCTTATCCCCTATACTAAACTTCCCAGGACCATTTCTGAACAATTTACCTTTAAGCCAGTCCGGTACATGCCCTGTAACTTTTAAAGCCATAGGGTCATCTACTTCCTTCGCATCTTTTGGATAAGTAGAGTTTTGGTAACTATAAGCTCCTTTGTTGATTAATTCTTGAATATGAATATTAGACGTTTTTTTGTGGCAGCCGTACAGAGTGAAAATAAAAAATACAATTGCTATAAACTTGATCTTCGATACTATCGCTGAATTCATATTAGCCTACTTAATTTTTGTAATAGCATTTATAATCTTAAAGAATTGCAGTTCGTTGAAATTGCTTATCCCTTATCAACTTTAATTTTGTGCTGTAAATTCACTAACTTAACGTGACAATTCACAGAACATTTGCGATTAGGCACCGAGCTCTTAGTCTTTGCCCCACTTTTCTTTTCAAGCCCAATAGTAGTTAAGAATTTTTTTGTTTCAGTAGGTAGGTACTGTACCTTAACCTTTACAGTACCCTTCCTTTTCATATCTATTATTTCTGCGGCTTTTTCAGAAAGATCTATTATTCTCCCCCCAGAGTAGGGACCACGATCATTAAGCATAACAACAACAGACTTATTATTTTCAAGGTTAGTTACTTTTACCAACGAAGGGAGTGGCAGTGTTTTATGCGCTGCACTCAGAGTATTTTTGTTATAAACATCACCATTTGCTGTTTTTTTACCGTGAAATCCATTACGATGGCCATACCAAGAGGCCATACCAACTTGTGTATAGCTTTTAACTTCTTTTGGTTTATAAGTGGTATTTTTTATTTTGTATTCACTACCAACTTTATAATGCCCCTTGTATTTTGTATTTTTTGAATCTTCTTTAGACAATTTTCTGTATTGCACACCCCCCTGGCATGCACTAAGAAGAACACAGGAGACTATTAGTACAAAAAACGTAAAAAGTTTCTGCGAAATAAAAATTTTACCAATCATCTTTCACACTCTGATTAACATTGTTGTCTTCTTGCACGTCAGCTGGCTCAACGCTAGCTGGCTCAACAACAGTAACCTTATCGTCATCAATGAATTTGCCACTTACTTCTTTTTCTTTCTCACGCCCTTTAGATTTATCAGTTTGAATCATGTCACTTATTTTCACGTGACTAACAACTTTTTGTACCCCATAAACATTAGAAGCAATATTTGCTACCTTTTCTAATTCCTCTTCTGACCGTGCGATTCCAAAAAGATATACAACATCATTGATAGTTATGACAGTATAGTTTACGAATTTTATATCACGATTCACGAATGTCTTAGATTTAATCTGACTAGTAATCATTGTATCGCGCGTATACTGCAATAAATCAAAATGTCGACTATTTTTATCAACTTTTAACTCGTTAATAACTTCAGTTACATCCTTCTGATTCCATGCTATTTCCACAGCTTTTACAGCATCTTCGTCCTTATCAATCCCACCAGTTAGCAATACACGTCCTTGCACAACCTCAATTTTGATTTTAGTGTATAAATCACGAAAATCTTTTTTAATAAACTCAGCCTTGATTCCCGCTGATATTCTAGCATCAGTGAGAGTTTCGTTAGCAGGCCTGTCTTTAGCAAATTCCATAGCCGAACCAGCAGCTCCGGTAAAGACAGCAGGAAGACAGCTAGTTAATGAAGAGAAAACAAATAATATATAAAAAATCTTGATAGTAATTTCTCTAGTCATAGCTACAAAACCTTCGTTTGAGTAATAATCACAGTCGTGATTATACAAAATAAATATCTGTTAGCAATTACTAATGTATTTGAGATTAATACTTTTCTATTCGAGCCCGTTAGTTTTCTCTAATTAAATATATTGACAATATCCAAAGGAAACTAGTATTATC
>JANNVO010000103.1:0-2233 GCA_031414475.1 Rickettsiales bacterium | reverse complement strand
TAGCAGTTGGAAACAGACACCATCATCACTCTGGTTGTTGTCATCGGCATCATCCTGATCGTCTTCGCGATCGGCCTTCGATCCCGGCCCGACGACCCGCTGCTGTTGCTGCACAAGCCGGCCTTGGGACTGCGGGCGATGGCGGCGATGTTCCTTGCGGTGCCTCTGTTCACCCTGGCGCTGACCCGGCTTTTCCCGTTGCAACAAGGTGTCGGGGCAGTCCTGCTGGGCCTGGCGGTCGCGCCGATGTTACCGCCCTGGGCGAAGACCGGGGCGAAGCTGGGTGGGCAAGGTGACTATGTCTTTGGACTGCAAGTCCTCGCGACCTGTGTGTCGATCTTTGTCGTGCCGGTCGTGAGCTGGCTGGTGGCATGGATTTTTGACCTCCACGTGACCTTCGATCCCTTCCGTTTCTTCATGGTGCTGTTGATCACGGTCGGGGTGCCGCTGGCACTCGGCATGGCGGCCACCAAGTTTTGCCCGGGCTTCGCTCAGCGGATTGTCGGCATGACGGAACGCATCGGCACCGTCGTGCTTCTGCTGGGGGTCGTTGCCTTGTTGGTCACCAGCCGTTCCGTGATCCTGGGAGCCATCGGCCAGGGCACCTTGGCCGCCATTGTGGCATTCATCGGCTTTGGACTGCTGGCCGGTCACTGGCTCGGTGGCCCCGACCCCGGCAATCGGAGCGCGCTCGCCACCGCCGCCGCATCCAGGCATCCAGGGATCGCCCTGTTGCTGGCGGTCGGCGTTTTCCCCGACAACGAGAAAACCATCCTTGGCACGGTGCTGCTTTACCTGCTTGCAAGCATCGCACTCACCATTCCCTACCAACGCTGGCGCAACAAAGTGCTGGCGCGCGGAGCCGGGGAAAATCTTTCCTGAACAAATGGCCAAGAAAAGCCCCATCAAACAACTTGGGATGGCGGCGCAAGGCCTCAAGCCGGAGCGCGGGAACCTCGTGGCCGATTTGATCGCCGGGCTCACGTTCGCGGTGGTCAGCGTGCCCCAGGCGATGGCCCACGCGCTGCTGGCGCTGGCCAATCCACTGCTCGGCATTTACACCTTGGTGGTCGCCGTGCCGATCGGGGCGGTCTTCTCCAGTTCGGTTTACATGAACGTCTCCACCACCGCCGCGCTGTCGGTGGCCGTCGGTGCCGTGCTGATCGACTTCCCTGCCGGGCAGCGGGGGGAAGCGCTGGTCGTGCTGGTGCTGTTGGTGGGGGTGATCCAGTTGCTGGCAGGCCTGTTCCGCCTGGGTTTCCTGATCCGGTTCGTCTCGAATGCGGTGATGACCGGCTTTCTCAACGGGGTGGCCGTGCTGATCATCCTCGGCCAGTTGGGGGACTTGACCGGTTATCGGAGTGCCTTCTCGAACCGGGTCGCCCAGGCCTTCGACCTGCTCCTGCGGATCGGCCAGATCGACGTGCAGACGACGATCATCGGCGGAGTGGCGCTGGGGCTGATCGTGCTGATGATGACGCTGCGTTCATTGAAGAAGTTCGCCTTCATCATCGGGATTGCAGCGGCGACGGTCTTGCTGGTCCTCCTTTGCCTTCCGGCGATGCCGACCGCCGCCTCCTTTGCCGCCGTGTCAACGGTCGGTAGCGTCGCCTCGATTCCCCGTGCGCTGCCCGAGTTCATGCTGCCTCAGGCATCGCTCGTCTTGTCGCTGCTGCTGCCGGCCTTGTCGGTGGCCATCATCGGGCTGATCCAGGGTGCGGGCGTCAGCCAGAGCTTCCCCAACCCCGATGGCAAATACCCGAACGTCTCGCGCGACTTTTTCGGCCAGGGAGCTGCCAACATCGCCACCAGTTTTGTCGGCGGGATCGCAGCCGGTGGTTCCATCTCGGGCACCGCGCTGACCATGGGGGCTGGCGCCAAATCGCGATTCGCCAATATTTTTGTCGGGTTTTTCGTGGTGGTCATCGTCCTGCTGGCCGCGCCGCTGGTCGAGCGGGTGCCGATGCCCGCGCTGGCCGCCTTGCTGATCGTGGCCGGTTTCCAGAGCCTGCGGGTGCAGGAGGCGGTGCTGGCCTGGAACACTTGCCGGGTTTCGAGGCGGGTCATGGTCGTCACGTTGGTGGCCACGTTGCTGGTTCCCCTGCAATATGCCATCTTGCTGGGCATGGGCCTGAGCGTTGTGCTCCACGTCTTTCACCAATCGAACCAGGTCCTCGTCACCCAGTGGGTGCTGCAGCCGGGAGGGTTTCCGCTGGAACAGCCGGTGCCAAAG
>JANNVO010000102.1:0-1592 GCA_031414475.1 Rickettsiales bacterium | reverse complement strand
GAATACCAGCAACATCACGGCGGCGCCTACCCACGGCCCGCGGGAGACGGGAGCGATCAGTCCTATGGTCAGCAATAGCCAAGCAAGATGTCTTGCCACCGGACCCGGCACCAATTTTCTCAGATACAGATAGAGCCCCATCGCGACGGCAATGACGTAACCGGCAGCAATGCCGTGTCCGGTGGTCCCCAAGGCACGCAAATTCGTCCCGCGATTCTGGTACTCTCCGAAACCCCAATGCGCTCCCAGCGCCTCGTCCACCGCGTGGTACATCAACCAGCCTCGCGCGGACTCGAACGCCAGCGTCAGACTGAGTATCAACGCGGCCACCACGAACGCCATCAACGCATCCCGGAAATCCGCCACACTCTTCAGGCCGCGGCTGGCGACGTAATAGGGCAGGAAAACATCGACGAACGGGTAAAAGACAGCCTGCCGCAACGTAACAGTGAAAGGGACGTGTTCCACCGTCAGCAAGGCGATGAGAATCAGGTAGCACGCGATGAGCTTGTCAGGGAGCAAGCGGCCGAACGGCTCGACGCCGGGTTGCTTGCGCAGACTCAGGAATGCCGGGAACAGCACGACGAGGGCGAGCAGGCGAATGTAGTGCATATCAAACAGAAAATTGACTATGCCCAGCGCGGGAACCTTGGCCGGAATAGCCGGCACGGCAAGCAGCACAAAGAAATACATCGCCATCTTGTTCGGTTCTCTGGCTTGCACGAAAAGCAGCAGAGCTCCCGCGAGGACAATGTAAATCCAGTAGTTGTGCGCAAGAAAAAGTATGAGGGTGAGCCCGATCCACAGGTTCCGCCGGCGGGCGAAATCTCCGGCGGTGGACGCAACGGCGCAGGCAGGCGCCTTTGCGAACGTTAATACCACGGTCGCCAGAACGAGAACAACCACCATTGATCGCAAATGTTCCGGCATGCTTCTACACCGGATTTCCTGGCTTGAGTATCCGCGCCAGCACCGCGTCCAGCAGGAGAAGGCTGGCAAGCGCCGACAACAGCAACACCATCCCGGCCGAGCCGTGCAGGAAGCCCTGTCCCGCCTCGTCCCCGAAATGATACGTAATCAGGATCAACACCAGAACGCGGATGATATTGGCGGCGAAGGCGATTGGCAGGATGCTGGCCAGCACCATCGCGTTGTGCAGCAGGCTCGCACGCGCCGTCATATGCATGAACAACAGGCCGAGTGCGGCGAGGCTGAACATGGAGTTCATCCCCGAACAGGCATCTGCCACCAGGAGCTGGTATTGGCCGATCGTGATGATGACGCCTTCGCGCGCGATCGGGTAGCCGGCCAACCGAAGAATCTGCACCGTGACCTCCGAAACGGATTGCTTCAGCGGACCGGTCATGGCGTCAACGAATACTCCCGGCAGCGGCACCACGAACGCGACGAAAATAATCGGAAACCAGAGCGCACGCAAGGCCCGCCAGCCCCGCATTGCGAGCAGCACGCCGGCCAGGATGGGCGCAAGCGCGCCTACCTCGAAAATAGTGATGCCCAGAGCACGGCCCAAAACGTAAATCAGTAGGCCGAACACCAGTAGCGTAAAGCCCGCTGCCGGCGCCCGATCGTTG
>JANNVO010000101.1:0-34077 GCA_031414475.1 Rickettsiales bacterium | reverse complement strand
CTCAGTTGGTAGAGCGTTTGCATGGCATGCAAAAGGTCGGGGGTTCGATTCCCCCTGGCTCCACCATAATGTAATAAACTAGGCTATGCTATGACCAAAAGCACCAGTGTCTCGGTGTCGCTAGGCTTATATCATTGTTGTCTGGAAGTTAAATTCACGGTAACTAGAGGGCTTAATGCAGGAGCTAACCCGTGAGAATGAGGTGTAAAGTCATTCCACATGGCTCTCCTGTCTTTATAGTTTTAGGCAATTTTATCAAACATACCAAAGTTATGTACTAATATTCAGCTTAACCGCTCTTGGCTAAAATTCATTAAAATTTAATAGCTTACTCTATTTTATATCAATTTCCATTTGCAAGTTATTGCTAGAAATTAATAATTCGCAAAATAGGTTGACGGATATTCATAATATTACTTATAGTATAATATAGCTTTTAGTTTATAGCTCAAAGTTTATAAGATTGTTGAAAAATAGAATTTAATTAATCAATAAAAAAAATAACATATCTCATATGAAAAGAACAAACGATAAAATAGATAAAGAAGAAGCAGAAGATTCTACGCCACCAAATAAAACTATTAAACTAGAAGGTGTAACTTCTAAGGCGCTATTAGCGTTAAAAGGACATCCATCTTATAAAATGTTTACGATTACTGAACCTAAAGGAGCCTACGTTGAATCTAATGATTTAAAAGCCGACTCACCTTTTGGTGTTACAGTATCAAAATGTGTAGATATATACAAATTTAATGTGCGAATAAAAGATTATCTCCAGAACTTTGGAAAAAATTTAAAAGAATTGCAACTATTAGATGTTGATGTGTCTAGCCGTTATGAGGATAACCAGACAAAGTATTTTTTAAAGAACATTACAAAAGGGATAAAATATACACCCAACATTGAAAAACTCATAATATCAGTTCCTGAACGTGAATATTCATTTTATAGAGTTCCACAAAGAAATTCTTCACAAGATGAAGTATATTATGAGGAAGTATATTCTACGGAAAATAGTCCGGAAATGAAAAGTTATTTTAATTGCGTGGTAAATTTTTATAATGCAATTGCATCAAATTTACAGAAGATTAAAATTTTAGAATTGAATGGAATAGAAGCCGGTTTTACTATCTTACCGAAAATAGTAAATGCATTAAACAAAATGACTTCTTTAGAAGAGTATAAATTTGGATTCGATGATGTATTTTTTACAACTGAGCAAGTTAAGATGCTTATAGAAAATAATAAAAATTTAACCTCGCTTGACCTAAACTATGGCAACTCTAATTACCCATTACCTGTAGGTATGTTAGAAGTACTTAAACACACTAAACTTAAAAAATTGCATATTGAACATTTTTTTAAAATTCAAGAACTCATAGAGTTAATAACTAATAATAAAGATTTACAAAGTGTTAGCGTTACTTTTGGTATGGATAAAAACTCTAAATACTCATGTTATTATTCTGATAAAATATGGAAAGAATTATATACGACACTTAAATATGCCCTTAATCACAATCCTATTACTGAGCTTAATATAGACATACACGGAAAATGTGAAGATCGTCCTGGTTATATGCAGCGTGCTAGTTTTACTAATTGTCCATTTGAGGAATGGTTAGCAAGTGAACGAGGTACCGCTATAAATATTTTAAATTATAAGAAGTTAGCGGATATAGACAAATCCGGTGCTAAAGGGATAATAGAAAAGATTTTGACCTTTGACTACTATTCAGCTAATGAAAGCCTATTAACAAATGACGAAATAAAAGATATTGCTTATAAATGTAGTCCATATTATTTAAATAATATGTTTAATTCTTATAATGAATCTATTGCTCTACCTGAAGTTCAGAAAAAGCAATTTTTTAAGTTTATAGAATATTTAAAAGGTAGTGATTTCTTCTTTTTATCTCGTGCTATTTGTAAAACTATTGAGAATAATCCAGGATTAGGCTATTTAGGAAAAAATAGTTTAACAATTATTGCAAATATGGTTAAAGAACTTGAAATTAATGAGGAAATTAAAAAACCTGTAATAGCTGATTTTTACTACGACTGCGAGGTTATTGATGTAAGGCAAATAGTAGGAGATATAGATTTAGGAGAGAATTAATTAAGTAAATATTTGATAAACTTTAGGAACAAGCCGCGTACAGTAAAATACGCGGCTTATATTATTTATGTAGTTTCTTTTGGTTAGAAAATAGTACACTAGGATCCACCACAAAAAAGGTAATTTTGAAGATCCCAATCGGCCCTAAAACTTTTTTACTACAAAATTCTCTAAAATTTCGCATACCTCTTATCAAAAACTAACATTGAAATGGAAAACCCAGAAGCAATAATTAAAATGGATAACCAAATGAAACTTATCATTGGCTGATAGTATATTTTTGCATGTATCGTATTTTTATCTATTTGACTAAGCACAGCATACAAATCATGAAAAATAAAAGAAAAAATATCCACCTCTTGTGAAAGAGTTTTTTCAATTTTGTATAATCTATTTTCTGGTTTCAATATAACAACGTTATTATTCTTATCTTCGATACGAAATACCGCAATCTGTCTAAAATAATTTGCGCCTTCAGAAAATTTTATATCCTCAAGTTTTATACTTAAATCTTGTCCTTTGCGCTCATCACCAATTTTGCCAATAAATTCAACTTCGCGTGATAATGCACAATTCAACGTTACCGCTAAAGCAAGCGATCCAAAACCAAAATGGCCAAAAAATAAAGCGTATTTTTTAGCCGATATATGATTACTAAAGTAGCCAGATTCAACAAAAATATACTCTATCATGTGTAACATCAAAAAAATTGATACAAAACAGATAGCTACAGATATCAGACCCAATTCTATTTTAAAGCAAATAAATATTATACTTAGCACACTTAAGATAAAAACAACTACTCGTTTACTAATCAACTTTTTATCAATATGAGGAGTTATAGCAGCCAAAAATATGATGGGTATAAAAATTGGGGCAAACACCGTATAAAAATACCTAGGGTCTATTACTACATCGATTTCAAGCACAAGCGCACAATAAATAGGGTAAATTAGCGCAACCACCAAAATGCCTAGGGCTACTAGCCAAAATATATTACCAAGCAAAACTAATAGCTCTTTGTTTTTCTCCGGCATATGCACAACATTCATATTTCTTTGCTTTAGAAAAAACCAAGCAAAACTAAGAATAGTCAAAGTTATACATATTAAAAAAATAAACAATCCTCTCTCTGGTGAAAAAGCAAAAGAATGTACCGAAGAAATTATACCGCTCCTGACAATGAATGTACCATATAGAATCAACAGAAAACTTAAAATAGATAATATAATTATCCATTTAAGAAATTTACCTCTTTGTTCGAAAATAATTAAAAAATGATGCAGGGCAATACCGCAAAGCCAGGGTAAAACAGATATATTTTCAACAGGATCAAAGAACCAGTATCCACCCCAACCAAGCTCTCTGTATGCCCACCAAGAACCAAGCCCAACCCCAATAGTTAACAACATTAGAGCGCAGCTTGAAAATCTTTTAGTTAATAGAAGTATATTCCTTGTTTCCTCTGGTCTATATAACAATATCAAACCACTAGTAAATATTGCAGCATAACAAACATTACCAAGATACAGAATCGGTGGGTGAATTGATAGAGCTACGTCTTGCAACATCGGGTTAAGCCCCAGCCCCTCTGATGGCACAAAGGAAAATGCGTCGAATGGATTGGAGGTAAAAATTATAAAACTAACAAAAAGCACTTGGATGAAAGCAAAAATAACTATACCAAACTCCCTTGCTTCTTTTGTAATCCTCGCACAATAAATATAGGCAAAACTAACCAGACCTAACAAACTATCCCAAAGCAGAATGGACCCCTCATGACTAGCAAAGCTAGCCGCAATCCTATAAATAAGAGGTAGCTGGGTGCTAGAATTGAGGAAGACATTCCTTAATCCAAAATCAGATTTAATAAAACCCACAATAAGTAATATAAAGCTCAGTACAGGCAGTACACAACTCGAAAAGAAACTATAAACCTTAGGTCGCCCCTTTATTACAATTGAAGCAGAAGAAGTTATCAACATCATGAAGAGCAGTAAGTGCCCAAATAGACTAATCATAATACTATAGTCATTTAAATTGAATTAGCCTAAATTTCTATTTATCTTTTGTCTTTTAAAAATCACCACTCATACCCAAAATGGGTTGGCATTTGGAGTATTCGCAACAATATTTAAAAGACAAAATATTTTCTATAAATATATGCTAATTCAACTCAAACGACTATAGGAGCCTAAGTTATAGATAAAAACTTTTAGCGAAGAAAGCACGTAACCTCTGTTTATAGAGTACCCAGAGACCTATGTAAAATTGATTTATTTGGTTAATCGTGGTGATCATCCTTGATCTACATCATCTGTCATAACAATCACCTTGATAGTCTTAATTCGATTATCAAATTTCTTTTTTACAATCATTTTTAAATCTTTACTAATTAAATACTCGCCCTGATTAGGAATTTTTGCCATTTTATTAATAATAAATCCAGCAATAGTTGTGGCATCAGTTTCTGGTATTTGCCAATTTAACTCTCGATTCAAGTCTCTTACAGGCACTGAGCCGTCAATCATAAATGCATTGTCTGATAATTTAGTGATCTTCTGCTTGCCTGAATCATGTTCGTCATAAATCTGACCAACAATCTCTTCCAAAATATCTTCCATAGTAACAATACCCTGTAAATCTCCGTACTCATCAACCACACAGGCTAGATGCGTTTGGCCCTCTCTAAACATATGAAGCTGCTGCACTACCAAAGAGTTATCCGGTAGAAACACAGGAGCACTAAGCAAATCTCTTATATTTATTTCATCTGCTCCTTGCTTGAAATGATGAATTTTATTCATCAAATCTTTTACATGGAGAATACCAATTATATTATCACTATTTCCTTGCCAAAATGGAAAGCGACTATGCCTGGAGCTAAAAACAGTTTTTATTACTTTCTCAGTTGGAGTATCAATATCAATAGCCATAATTTTGCTTCTATGGACCATAATATCACAAATAGCCATGTTCCTAATGTCAAGGATACCACCCAGCATATCTCTATCATCTTTGTATACATTTCCTTCATGCATGTGATGTTCGATTACTCCGCGCACCTCATCTTCTGCAGATATTTTTTGATTCAGATCTATACGAAAGATAAAACAGAACCCTTTAGTAATATACGAAAGCAAAATATTAATTGGTTCTAGTATTTTCAATACCACAAGTAAGATAGGAGTAGCAAGTAATGCTATTTTTTCCGATTTTACAACCGCAATAGCCTTAGGCACTACTTCAGAAAACACTATAATCATAAATGACATTACAATGGATGAAATTATTGTTCCAAAATCATCTCCAAAAGCCTCAATAAATATCCCTGTTGCAATAGTTGTACATAATGTGTTGGCAATACTATTACCAATCAGAAGCGTGCTGATTACTTTTTCTTTTATCTTCAAGATTCCAAGCAGTAATTCTGCTCTTTTACTTCCTTCTGATTTAAGCTTCTGAATGAGTCCAGGAGAAGTAGCGGTGATAGCGGTTTCGGCTGCGGACATTAAGCCTGCCACACAAAGCAAGCATAGAACGAAAGATACAACAATGATGATCATTAATTTATTTTTTTAAAAAAATCAGTTACTGAATTCCAATTTAATTGATATCATCTGCCCTTGACAAGAAATTTTATCGAATATCCCCAAATATCTAGCAAAGGAAATAATTCTATGGCAAAAAATGATGAGCTTCAGGAGCTTTTACAAACTAAAAACACAACAAAAAGAGCAACAGTACAAGCTCTCGAAGAGATCTTGTACACTCCGATTCCAGTTCTTGATCATGGGTTTATCCGAGTAGTTGATTATATGGGCGATGACAGCTCGATAGTGCAAGCTGCTAGGGTATCTTATGGCAGAGGTACAAAAAAAAGCCTTCAAGACAAAGGGCTGATCAATTACCTTATGAGACACAGACATACTACGCCATTTGAAATGTGCGATATAAAATTTCACATTAAATTACCAATATTTATTGCAAGGCAATGGATTCGCCACAGGACCGCTAGTGTAAATGAGTATTCAGCACGATATTCCATCCTAAGCAATGAATTTTATGTCCCCGAGAAAGCAAACTTGAGTCCGCAATCGACGGTAAACAAGCAAGGTCGAAGCACTGATACACTACCGAGTGAAGTAGCTGATAGAGTTCTATCCATAATAAAAAATGATGCTATAAATTGCTATAACCATTATGTCGAAATGATGAACGAAGATGAATCGGGAAACATTATTGATGAGAATAATGTAGGTATCACCAGAGAGCTAGCTAGAATTAACCTTACACTTAATACTTACACTGAATGGTATTGGAAAATTAATCTACATAACTTACTTCATTTTCTTGCACTGAGAGCAGACCCTCATGCTCAGTATGAAATCAGAGTTTATGCACAAGCTATGCTTGATATAGTTAAAGCCTGGGTACCGTACGCTTATGAGGCATTTGAAGAACATAAAATGTATGCTACATCAATTTCTAGAAAAGGCATGGAAGTTATTCGTCAGATGATCGCTGGTAAGAAAGTCAACCAAGAGTTAAGCAACATGAGTAAAAGAGAATGGGACGAGCTTATGACAAGCTTAAAGCTCTAGCACTTAACCTAGAAATGATGAAAAAGATTTTACATACAATCTTGAGCAACATCACACAGTCATCCCGGGCTTGATCCGGGATCTTGGGAGACGAAACGAGATGCTAGGCCAAGAGGCAGGGCTTCGCCAAATCAAGTTCAGCATGACGGCGTTTTGTTCAGGATTTTATTGTACCAAGTCTAGTAAGCTCAAGATGACTTTGTTCTAAAATTGGTATTCCAAAGAAGTAAAGATGAAAAAAGCAATTATAATTTGTGGCCCCACCGCCAGTGGTAAAACCAATTTTGCTCATGAGCTTGCACACAAAAACAACGGTGAGATTGTCAATGCTGATTCAATGCAAATATATCAACAATTGCCAATTATTACAGCCTCACCGTCCCAAAAACTAAAGCAAGATTTACCCTACCATTTATATAACTTTCTAAATATTGATACTGAATTTTCAGCAGCGAAATATGCAACTTCCGCTAGTCTTACCATTTGGGAAATATCAAATAGAGGTAAATTACCTATAATCGTTGGGGGCAGCGGCATGTACATTAATATGCTTATATACGGCTTTAGCTCAATACCAGACATCAATCATGAAATAAGGTCTAATGCTAGATTGCTTCATAAAGAGCTAGGGTCAGGTGCATTTTTTGATCTCCTAAAAGCAATAGACCTAGAGGTTGCTAAAACACTAAATGTCGGTGACACTCAGAGAGTTCTTAGAGCTTACGAAGTAATAAAACAGTCTGGTAAATCCATCTTGTACTACCAGGCTCAAGAGAACATACTTCCCCTACCAGATTTTGACTTTGAAGTAATAGTATTGATGCCAGAAAGGAGTTTCCTTTACGAAACTTGTAATAATCGTTTTTTGGCACTACTGAAAGAAGGAGCTATCGAAGAAATTAGAGCAGTACATCAACAATATAATAAACTTAACACAACAGCCATGAAAGCTCTTGGAGTAGCAGAAATTATCAGTTACATAAAGGGAGAAATTACTAAACAAAAAGCAATTGATCTTGCTACAGCAAAAACCAGACAATATGCAAAACGGCAGTGCACTTGGTTTAATAATCAAATAAAAGCAAAACGAGTAATAAAATTTAGCAGCTTTACTGAATACACATCATCAACGAGTAATGCCATTTCTCTTTTAAAATCAGACTAATGAATTTTTCAAGCGACTTTCGCACAAGCTACAGTTTTTACTATTACCAATCATTTTTCTTAATGCTTGTAGTGATGATCACCATAAAAAGCAAGATACGCTTAAAAAGCAGGCAATCATTGATGCAAGAAGTGCTAGCACAGAAATTCATGAATCTTACCTCCAGTGCTATGCTTTGCAGTACCGAGATAAAAATAACTGCGTGAATAAGTTAAATAAACAATATATTGCGGCTGAAAATATTAACTCTCACTATGCTAATGCCTTTCAATATGAAGCAGAAAAACAAGGCTTTATAAAGCTATTGCGGAAATCAAACTTCAAATGCAATTATCTTGATCGAAGTCCTAAATTCTTAGACGAAGCTAAAGCTTATATTACTCTTTGTGATAACAATAATCTTCATTTCATACGATTTGATAATGTTACGCACCAGTGGGTGGTGGTAAAATATAGTGAATTCAGTTGAATAGCTATGGCGAAAAGCACTTATGCAACGTGGGAGGGGCATGTCATCCTGAACTTGACGACCACGAAAGCTAACGTCTCTTCGCCAGAACTCGTTATCTAAATCATTTCAAGTTATCAATACTAAGGAAACAACCAGAATTTTTTATTTCCAAAAGGCCAGGGGGAAGTTTTTGCTTTAACTTATAAAGATGCGTTTCAACAGTATTAGACTCAGTATCTTGATGATAATTCCATACTTCCTGCCTAAGATAATCTTTTTCAGCTAAATGACCATCTATACACAATAATTTCTTGAATAGCGCATTTTCTTTATCCGTTAGAAAAATAGACTTCTCTGCAGAAGAAAGTCTTCCAAGCTGTTGACTATATACCCAATCTTTGTTAATACTGCAAAACAAATTTTTTCCATCTTGATTCCTCTCAATGGTATCAATTAGGTCCGTTAGCTTAAGTGGCTTAGCAAAATATATTTCATTTTGGGATATTTTATTTTTTGTACAATTGATCACTATATCCACTCGAAAGACAGGAATCTCATGTCCAGAGAGCAACTTATCAACAATCAACACATCAACCTTACCAAGAGAATTCATGTAGTCTTTGTACCCTGCATCAACTAACTCAATTTTACAATTAATATTGTCAACTAGAGCTTCATAAATGAATGAATCGTTACTTAATACAATAACAAGTCTAGGGCTAAAATTGTGTGTTTCCATAATGGGAAAAGCCTCAAATGTTTACTTAAGTCGTAGTTGAGTGTAAGAAATGGATATTCTTATCAATCGCATATAATCAATTACACCGCACCATGACGAGTGCCCAATCTGTAGCATGGTCATAGAAAACAACTAGTCTTCCTGAATTTGAATCACAATCTAGGTAGTGGAAAGAAGATCCAAATCAAGGATGACGCCGGAGCTACATCGCTTCCTAAATTCATCGCCATGATGTTTGTGACGCTATAGTAAACCAGCATTGGATTTGGTGATAGTTAATTTAAGGCAAGCTTGCGCAGCAGATATTAATTACGTGAGCACAAGCGAGACCTGCGAAATTGACAGCACCTAATTCAATGCTGGTTTATAATATATGCTTAAATCAAACTCATTCACTTATTATAACTTACACTCTTTGCCGTTTGTCCATTCTCTACCCAAAACCCATCTGACGGAGAAAGCGATGAGCATACCGCACCTCTATCATCAAAAACAAAACATTCTCCTTGCCAAGTGCCATTTATATTCTTTGTATCTTCAAGATATTGCAAAATTCCACCTTTCAAGTGATATACTTTCTCTACGCCCAATTTTCGAAGCAACGCAGTAGATTTTTCACATCTAATGCCACCAGTGCAGTACATCGCAACTTTCTTGTCTTTTAATAAATCCATATTACTTATCGCCCACTGGGGAAATTCTCTGAACGTCTTAGTTTTCGGATCTAACGCCCCTTCAAATGTTCCCACCTTTACTTCATACTCGTTACGAGTATCAATGGTAATAACATCGCTCCCCTTAATAAAATTATCCCAATCACGCGTTTCGACGTACTCGCCTTTCAATTTCTCAACATCTAACTCACTGAATTTGAGCGCTACAATCTCTTCCTTTATTTTTACTTTTATTCTAGAGAATGGTTGCTCATCGCAGTAATTAATTTTTATATTAATATCTTGTGCGCCAGTTATCTTTCTAATTTCTTCCACTACAAATATAACATTTTCTTCTGAGCCTGAGATCGAGCCATTAAACCCCTCAAAAGCAACAAGAACTGTACCTCGAACATATTTTTTCTTTGTTACCAATAAAATTTTTGGTAACAAGATCGCCGGATCTTCTATGTTGGTAAAACTATAAAAACTTAATACAGCAATTTTATTATCGTCACTCATTTTTTGTCTTGTTCTGAATTAATCTATGTTAAAAAGCTATTTTTTTATGTTAGGTTCAAGGTAATACTATATCAGATCTTCCCAAATTATTTTAGATAATTAAATTTTAGGGTGCAGCTGCGCAGCCTATGTTTATAGGTGAGCACAGCCAAATCCCGCTAAATTTGGTTAGATTAATTAATTTCGGGAGATCTGTATTTATTTTATCGGTAACGCGACAAACATAGTAAACTCACGTCGCTTTACAAGAAGTACTACGTTCTTTTTATTACCACTTTTCATCTTTTCATAAACATTATCAAATTGCTCAACATCATTGATATACTCCTGATTAATAGCCATAATCAGATCCCCTATACGTAAATCAAAATTTATCTCTTCGGAGCTTATTTCTGTGACTACTACACCTTTACTATTCTGCTCCAATCCAAATTTAGTAATAACCATTGGTGAAATATTACTAAACACAACGCCTGCTTTTTCCTTTGTTGATTCTATTGGCAAAGGCTCTTCTTCCTGAGGTTCAAGGTCAACTATTTGAGCAATCAAAGTCAACGGGTTACCATCTCTAATAACTGTTAATTTAACTTTCTCACTAATGTGACAATCAGCAACAAAAAGTTGTAATTTTCTAGAATTTAAAACTATTTTTCCATTAAATTCTGT
The DNA here is from genome assembly GCA_031414475.1 of Rickettsiales bacterium. GTDB lineage: Bacteria > Pseudomonadota > Alphaproteobacteria > Rickettsiales > Rickettsiaceae > Megaera_A. The sequence continues at coordinate 23,158 of JANNVO010000101.1, read as the reverse complement.
AATCAAATCACCCCTCTTCAAACCAGCCTTGGCACCAGATCCCCCTGAACGGACACTGACAACTAATACCCCATATGTCTTACTAAGCGATAAAGCTTCCGCTAATTCCTTGGTTACCTGCTGTACAGCAATATCAAGCCTCCCTCGGCTAATCTTTCCTTTCTCCTTCAACTGGTTCGTGATATCTTGCACAGTGTTAGATGGAATGGCAAATCCAATACCAATATTTGTTCCACCATTAATATCTGGAACAGAGGTGTTCAAACCAATAACCTTGCCCTCAACGTTAAATAATGGTCCACCAGAATTTCCTGTATTAATCGCAGCATCAGTTTGAATAAAGTCATCAACTAACTCATCTTGGTTCATTCCAAGATCCCTTCCCTTTGAAGATATTATACCAGTTGTAACCGTTCCACCAAAACCAAGTGGATTACCTATAGCAATCACTATATCACCAATCCTAGTTTGGCTAGAATCTCCAAAAGACACAAATGGTAATTTTTGTTTGACATCAATTTTAAGCAGAGCAAGATCTGTTTTGGGATCAGTACCAACAATTTTTGCTGGAACCTCCGTGTTATCCGAGAGTTTTACATATACCTCGTCAGAACCAGTAACCACATGATCGTTGGTAATTATATGACCGTCTTCATCTAGGATAAATCCAGAACCTAAAGCTAATGCGCTTTTACTGCTATATAACTCGTCAAAAGAAAATGGGACATTAAATTGTTCAAAAAAATCATTGAACTTTTCAAGAGGTAATATTTCGGGTAACACCGCCCCTTTTTGGTTCGTTTGATTGTTGTACTTGACAGTATATATGTTAACAACCGTAGGCATTAGCGGTTCTATAATATCTGCAAAACTAGTCATTTGCGCAGGGAGAGCAGCTATAGCCCTAACTTCGCAGAGTAATCCAAAAATAATAAACGTAAGTATCTTTATGATTTTCATACTATATTAGTTGTTTGAGTTGAATTAGCATAAATTTCTATTTTATCTTTTGTCTTTTAAAAATCACCACTCATACCCAAAATGGGTTGCATTTGGAGTATTCGTAGCAATATTTAAAAGACAAAATCTTTCCTATAAAATATATGCTAATTCAACTCAAACAACTATATTTATTTGCCAATTTGTAAGTATTTAAAGAATTCAGCCTTAGGCGATAAAACAAATTGTGTATTCTCTTTGCTAAGAGATGCTTTGTAAGCAACTAATGAGCGATAAAATTTGTAGAACTCTGGATCCTTAGAGTAGGCTATATTATACAATTTAGCCGCATCTGCATCTCCATCACCCTTAGTTCTTTGCGCCTTCATATAAGCTTCAGCTAAGATAATCTTATTCTCTTTATCCGCTCTTGCTTTTATCCTTGCCGCCTCTTCTGCACCTTCAGCTCTGATTTGTTTAGCTTCTTTGTACCTTTCTGTCTTCATCCTCTGATAAATAGCATCACTATTTTCAGTTGGTAAGTCAGATTTTAGGATTCTAACATCAATGATTTTTATACCAAACAAGGCTGCTTCTTTATGAACCAGATCCCTAATCTGCTGCATAAGATTTGCTCGTTGCTCTGTAAGCAAAGTATTAAGAGGGAATCGTCCAATCACCGTCCTCATCGCCGATTCTAAAATCTTATTCAAACGCAAATTGGCACCAGAATAATTATGAACCGTTTTGATGAACATTACAGGCTCAGTTATCTTGTATTTAGCAAAAGCGTCTACAATAAGTCTTTTTTCATCAGAAGCCGTTAACTCTTTTTCCTCTGCGCTAACATTCAAAATTCGTTTGTCCAAAAATTGTACATTTTGAATAAAAGGCACTTTAACGTTCAGGCCAGGACTTTCAACAATTCTTACAGCTTCACCAAACTGGAACACTACCCCGATTTCTTTCTGATCAACAGTAAAGAGCGCACCAGCTAAAATTATAATTAAACAAAATGAAGCTATGGCCGTTATATACAATTTATTCATATTTATCATTAATCTATTTGTTTTCTAATGAGTCTTTTTGTTGTACTGACATATGAGGTAACATACCTTCGCCTCCCATAATTACTTTATCTGAATCTTGTAGTATTGACTCTATTGTCTCTAAGTATAATCTGCTTCTAGTCACCTCTTTGTTCGCATAATACTGATTATACACCGCATCAAATCTAGCCGAATCACCTTCTGCCTTAGATATCACTTCAGCTCTGTACCCTTCAGCTTCCTGGACAATTTTTTCAGATTCACCTCTAGCTCTTGGTAACACATCATTTTTATACGCTTCTGATTCATTTATAACTTTTTCCTTGTCAGCCTTTGCAGTCTGAACATCACGATATGCAGCTATCACTTCTTCAGGTGGCTCGGCCCTAAGCAACTTCACTTGCTCTATCATTACACCAGATTCATACTGATCAAGAATTTGCTGCATGAGTTGCTCAACCTTATCTGCAATCATTTGCTTTTTATTAGAAAGAACAGCAGAAATTGGAGTATTGCCTATTACTTCACGTATTGCGCTTTGCGCTGCAGCCTTAACAGTTTCCTGTGGATCTACAATGTTAAAGACGTATTTTGACAAGTCATTTATGTGCCACATGACGTCAACGTGTAACCCGATAATGTTTTCATCACCAGTAAGCATTATACTTTCAGCTTTTACATCTGTTGCAGAAACAGCACCACCTATCCTGGCACGACCAGTTGAGCGATAACCAACTTCTACCCGCCTAGACTGATCAACTTTTTCCCTGATAATCATTTCTATCGGAGAAGGAAGATGATAATTTAACCCAGCCTGTCCAACTCTATTAAACTTACCAAACCTAACAACAATGGCCTGCTCACCTTCTTCTATCTCGTAAACCCCAGAACCAAGCCATAAAGCAAAAATAATAGCTACTGCAGCAATAACAGTTTTAGCACTAAAATTAAACTGAAAATTATTCAAATTAAATTGATCTTTTCTTTTTTTAGTGAACACATTATCTTCTTGTTCAAAATTATCCCAAGGAGATTTTTTTAAAATTTGTCCGTATATTTTATTTATCATCTACAAAACTGTAATTTAGTATTTTGAAAAACTCAAACCAACCTGTATTAATATATTGTAGTTAGAAAAATTTGCAAGCATGACAATCACTAAGTCCAATAGAATTAACGAGATACGTACCAATTTACTTTTATCAGATGGCACAACCGTGCAGTCTAGATCTTCTGATATCGTTGCAAATGGCTCAAGTGTAGGCTTTTCTTTAGATATTTCCGGGATCGAACTTGCCGAAGCGGAGTCAGCTCGAGGACAAATTATCAAAGAGATCCAAGAAACTACTGATTTTGAAAAAATTAGCATAGTATTAACTAGTACTCGCAAAAATCAAAGCGCATCCAATGAAAAACCAAAAATACAGATTGAAGGCGTTGGTAAGATTTTACTCATAGCCTCAGGAAAAGGAGGTGTTGGTAAATCGATGATTGCATCCCTCCTTGCACATAAATTGAAAAACGATGGCAAAAAAGTAGGAATTGTTGACGCTGATATTTATGGCCCATCGATACCACATCTTTTTTCTCTAAAAGGAAAGCCTGAACTTGATGACAACAAGATGGTACCGCTCGAGAATTATGGTATCGTTGTTAACTCAATCGGTTTTCTTACAGAACCATCTGCTTCGATTAGTTGGCGAGGACCTATGGTTAGTAAAGCAATATATCAACTATTATCTTTAACAAACTGGAGCAGTCTTGATTATTTAATAATAGATTCACCACCCGGAACTGGCGACATTCACTTAAGTATTTTGCAGAATTATATTATAGACCAAGTAATCATGGTAACCACTCCCCAAAAAATATCAGCAATTGATGTCAGCAGGGCAGTTAGTTTATATAAAAAATTCGATGTACCAATTTTAGGAGTCATAGAGAATATGAGCTATTATGTCATTCCCAAAACAGGAGAAAGAATATCAATTTTTACAGGAGATGGTGGTCATAAAATTGCATCTGATCACAACTTAGATCTTTTAACAAAACTTCCAATTGACTCAAGAATATCTACAGCTTGTGACGCAGGTGGCGATTTAGGCCGATTCTCATACCTGCTAGATACAATAAAATTACCATAATTCTGAATTTACTATAACCGCGGGATTTGAAATCAATTTGTATTGCTTTTGGTTAATGTAACATCTGTTTAAATATAAGAGGAGATGACTACTTATGATGGAACTTAAACGCCTGAAACTTCTAAGTGTTATGATACTTGTTGCATGCTTAACTGGTTTTGCTTCAGATATTTATACTCCATCATTTTCAAAAATGGCTCAAGATTTTTGTGTACCAATATACAATATTCAAAGCAGTATGGTTATTTTTATGTTAGGAGTATCTATTTCCCAACTTATATATGGACCTTTATCAGAAATCATTGGTAGGCGCATCCCACTCACAATTGGATTAGTAATTATGTTTATTGGTAGTGTAATATGTCTTTATGCACCAGATATCACCCTATTACTAATTGGGCGATTTATTCAGGGAACCGGAGCTGGAGCTTGCGCGTGTTTATGGCGTTCTATATTCAGAGATTCCTTTAATAGTACGCAAATATCTAAATATGGAGGCTACTTAGGGATTATTATGGTATTTATTGTAGCTGCATCCCCAGCCTTAGGCGGTTATTTAGAAAGTTACTTTGGGTGGAGAGCATCCTTCCTTGCTGTTACTATTTATTCTCTGGTAACCCTGTTGTTAGTATGGTTTGTACTGCATGAAACAAGCACTAGTCACCATAAAGACCGATTTAATATTCATTTTTTTGTGAATGCATTTGGTCAATTGTTATCAAGCCCTATATTCATGGGTTATGCATTCTGTACATTTTTAACATATGGAGCATTTTTTTCCTGGTTTGTACTTGGTTCCGTTTTATTGATTGATAATCTAGGCATAACAGCCACAACGTTTGGGTTAATAAATTTATTTCTAGGAGGAACATCTATGGCTCTAGCTGGGTTTTTTAATGGTAAAATGGTAGCTCGCCTTGGTACTTATTCAATGCTACGTTTAGGTTGGGGCTTGATGTTTTTATCTGGCGTGATAATAGCTTTATCTAGCTACATATACGGCCAGACTTTGCTTTCTATTATGCTTTCTTTATTCGTATTTTTGTTTGGGACAACCTTGATTTGGCCCAATAGTTTTGCCGGAGCATTTGCACCATTTGGAACTATCGCAGGATGCGCCGGGGCTCTTTACAGCTTTATACAACTTGGCGGCGGGGTTATCATTGGATGGTTAAGTTCATTTTTCTCAACTAAAAACCCCTACTCATTATCTATTGTATTTATATTTACATCTATAGCTGCCTGGATTATTTTTGAGCTTATAGTTATGAAAACACGAGAAACGGGTGAATTATAGGCCAAATTGAGATTTTTATTTTAAACCCATAATAACACCAGGACTATCGATAAAGATTGGGAAAAACCGGTACAAAGAAACATGATATATTACAATAAACTTTGCGGATCAATATCAATTTTAATCTGAAAACTTGACGGAATGATTGCAGTATCTTTCCATAATTTTAAATATTTTTGTAAATTAAAATCCCTTAAAGCTATTACTAGTATTTTATACCTATATTTTCCTGATAATTTATACATCATCGCCTCGGCTGGCCCTAATATTCTAGCCTCGCTTCTAGGAGCAAAAGACAAAAACTTTTTTGCCATTTCTTTTGTCTTACTTGAGTTGTTACCAGTAATCGTTATGGCAGCTATCTTGGCAAATGGTGGCATGACCGCATTCCTTCTTGACTCAAGCTCTTCTTCAAAAAAATCACTTTCTTTATTGTCTACAAATGCTTCTATTACTTTGTGATTAGGAATATATGTTTGCAACATCACCAGGCCTTTTATATTTTCTCTGCCAGCTCGCCCTCCCACTTGGTTTAATAATTGAAATGTGCGCTCTGATGCCCGGAGGTCACCTCCAATAAATCCAACGTCTGCATCAACTACTACCACAAGAGTTAGCTTAGGAAAATGATAACCCTTAGTAATAATTTGTGTACCAATTAAGATATCTATTTCACCATCTTCCATTGCTTTTAGCAATTCTTGCATCTGCCCATCAAATGAGGATTGATCTCTACTAACTGCAACTGTTTTAGAGTTAGGAAATAAGTTAATTACTTCCTCAGCTATTCTCTCAATGCCTGGACCACATAATATTAAACTGTCAGTTTGAACACAGTCCGGACAAGATGAAGGAATAGAAGAAACACCTCCACAATGGTGACATTCAAGGCGATTTGTTTCTTTATGCAAAACCATTGAAGCAGAACAAGATTTGCAACTTGCCCTATATCCACAAGCTTTGCACAACATCAAAGGAGCATAACCTTTTCTATTTAAGAAAATGAGAACCTGCTGTTTTTTTTCTAGAGTCAACTTGATCGCTTTTATAACTTCAGTAGATAGCCAACTATTTTTACTCAGGGATTCCTGCCTCATATCAACAATTTGTATTTTGGGCATAATTGCTTGATTATATCTATTACTAAGTTCTATTAGTTGATATTTGTTAATCTTTGAGTTATACAACGACTCAATTGACGGCGTTGCAGACACGAGCACAATTTGACAAGCTTCTATCGACCCTCTGAGCACAGCCATATCTCTTGCATTGTACAATACCCCTTCAAACTGCTTGTATGAACTATCATGTTCTTCATCAACAACAATAATACCAAGGTTCTTATAAGGTAGGAACAAAGCACTTCTAGCACCAATTACTACTTTTACTGTTCCGGTAATAATTCCTCGAAGTATCCTCTTTTTCTGAACTTTTGACACTTTTGAATTCCAAATTACTGGTTCAAACCCAAATCTTTGGGTAAATCTGGAAATGATTTGCTGGCTCAAAGAAATCTCTGGAAGCATTATTAGCGCCTGCTTCCCAGACTTTAGATGATTCATTATCGCATGAAAATATATTTCTGTTTTACCAGAACCAGTAACTCCTTTTATCAATACAGGAATTTTACTATTTTCAAACCGAACTAGCACCTCTTCTTGTTCCAGAGATAGAGATGGCAAAGACTGATTAAAACTCATGGGTTGATCTTTAATCTTGATTGGTAACTCGCTAACATCAACTGGTAACACCAATTTTGCTACTGTCCCAAGCTCAGCAAGATAATAACTACTAGCTCTTTTTATCATTAATAATGTTGATTCTGGTAGCCTAGCAGCAAAAATGCATTCTCCTATCACAGATCTAAGCGCTCTTGATGGCTTCGGGCAATCCACCTCCCAGACTATTGCAGTAATTTCTTTATTACGAAATGGTACTACAACCAAATCTCCAACCTCATATGCGGCATCAGCGGTGTAATCCAGAGGAAACATACCAGCTATTGGCACTAATACTTTGATCACTTGCATGGTATCATACGTTTGATTATCTAAATTATTTATAGTACACTGCAGGTACTAAATACTGAAGCTCAGATTAAATGAGAATTGGTATAACAATATTGTAAATCATATGATTAGTAAAGTCGTCGAACCAATTGATATGGTTGCCTTCATACACGAGACAGAAAAAACTTCAGAATATGTTGAGGTGAATTATGCACGCGAATGCCACAGCACAAAACATACGTAACCAATAGATTTAAAATTACCAACAAAGCTTCTGCGCATCAGAAAAGTAAATTGTTTTAAAGGATTTTTGTAACAAATTTATAACATTGTCTTATATTAAACGCAGATTAATTTGTATAAATACCCATACACATCAATAATTTGCTTGTTTTTTTAATTTATTAATATATTTTATATTATATACAAAATATATGTAGTGAAGTTATCTATATACTGATATATTGTAATCTTAGGTTATTTCATAGAGTGCAATTATTAGACTTATTAAGGTTTTTTAAAATCATCGAGTTGTTATGATGCAAAATATTAAGCCAATATTTCTTGAGGAGATTATGCCAAAAACTGGTGTTAGGGTTCCTATTTTATCTAAACTAAGTCATGAGTTAAAAACCCCAATTCATGGAATAAGCGGTATATCTAGTTATCTCTTGGATAACTGGAACGATTTAACCGATTCTGATAAAAAGAAGTATTTGTCTTCTCTTGTTGAAGCAAGTGACAATCTAACTTCTCTGTTAAACTCAATCCTAACTAACTCCAGCGACAAAGATGAAATAGAGTTTAATTTTAAGAAAATTGATCTTATAGAAACTATAAAATACTCAGTAGAGAGATGTAAAAATTTGAACTTTATAAAAAATGAAATAACAATTAACTTTGAAACAAAAGATGAAAAGTGCTATGCAATAGCAGATAAATTTTGGATCACTCAGTTGCTCTCAAATCTAATTTTTAATGCAGTAAATTATTCAGATCAAGGAAAAGTAACTGTTTCTGCTCAGCTAACTAAGATTGACAACATGGATAGTTGTCTTATCTCTGTAAAAGATGAAGGAATAGGAATTGCCAAAGAAGCACTAAGCACTATATTTGATCCATTTAATCGAGGCTCTATTGGCCAAGAAATACAGGGAGCTGGTCTTGGTCTTACAATATGTCGGGAAATCGTCGAGGCCCATGATGGTAAAATTTTCGCTTCAAACAATTCAGACATCGGTTCTAAGATAGAGTTCTTTATCCCTATAAAATAATCTCATTGAGATCAAATTCATGAAAAAAAGAAATATAATACTATTTGTTGATGACGAAAAAATTTGCCATACTCTAGTAGAATTAATCATACCTAACTTTACTGATTACAAGCTAGTTGGCGCTTACTCAGGAAATGAAGCAATAGAACTAGCCAAGAGATATGCAGGCAGTATAGCTCTTGTTTTGTCTGATATTATGCTACCTGATATAAATGGCTACGAGGTATATTCCAGATTAAAGGAAGATGAAAGATTTACCGACGTACCATTTATTTTTCAAAGTGGCCTTGTTTCTCAAGAAGAAGAACTAAAAAAACATGTTAACACTAATGTTAGACTACTATACAAACCTTATAAGCAATCAGAGCTTTTGACATCTATAAACGAAGCATTGAAGACAGTGAATTAACTTGATAATATTGTAATTAAAAACTATCATCTTATTTCACTAAACTCAAATTACATATAATGTCTGACTCAGATAGCTTTTACATAACCACGCCAATTTATTATGTTAATGATATACCGCATATAGGGCATGCATACACGAGCATAGCCTGCGATGTTATTAGCAGATTTATGCGCTTGGCTGGGCGTGATGTAAAATACTTAACTGGCACAGACGAACATGGTCAAAAAGTTGAGAAATCAGCTGAAAAATACGAACTACCTCCACAGGAATTTACTGATAAAACATCAGCGATATTTCGCCAGATGATGCAAACATTAAATATCTCCAATGATGATTTTATAAGAACTACCGAAGGAAGACATAAAGAAGCAGTACGTCACTTTTGGTCTAAACTAGTAGAAAGCGGCGATATTTACCTTGGGAAATATGCTGGCTGGTATTCAATCAGAGATGAAGCATTTTATTCTGAAAAGGAATTGACCGAGCAAGGCCTAGCTCCGACGGGAGCTCCGGTAGAGTGGGTCGAAGAACCAAGTTACTTTTTTAAATTATCAAAATGGCAGGACAAGCTCCTTGAATATTATGAAAACCATCCAGAATTCATCATTCCCGAATCAAGACGAAATGAAGTAATAAGCTTTGTTAAAAGTGGACTAACAGATTTATCTGTTTCACGCACTAGCTTTAGCTGGGGAATTCAGGTTCCCGGTAACGAAGAACATGTAATTTATGTTTGGCTTGATGCTCTAACAAACTACATAGCAGCTCTAGGGTATCCGGATAAAGATGGTCAGTATAAAAAGCATTGGCCAGCTTCTGCGCATGTTGTTGGTAAAGATATACTTAGATTCCACGCCGTATATTGGCCAGCATTTTTGATGTCAGCTGGTCTTGACCTACCAAAATCAATTGTAGCTCATGGTTGGTGGACAAATGAAGGCCAAAAAATATCTAAATCATTAGGTAATGTAATCGACCCATTTAACTTAGTTGAGGAATTTGGCCTTGACCAAGTTCGATATTTTTTAATGAGAGAAGTGACCTTTGGCAATGATGGTAATTTTTCAAAAGAAAATTTGATTTCCCGAAATAATAGCGAGCTAGCTAATAAGATCGGTAATCTTTTGCAGCGTACAAGTTCATTTGTATTCAAGCATTGTAACGAGAGCGTTCCGCCCGTGTTAACATCATATATTGACGAGGCTTATAATACTCCTCTGCTACTTGATATTTTATCAACTCAGCAACAAAACGTTGCCGCTATGGAGGCGTTTCAAATAAATAAAGTTCTGGATAATATCATTCACATCAGTGAACAAGCTAATATCTATATAGACAAAGAAGCCCCTTGGACTCTTAAAAACACAGATACAGTTAAGATGCACCAAGTACTGTATAATTTACTCGAGTCGCTGAGATTTATTGGCATCATGTTGCAACCATTTGTTCCAGATTCAGCGTCAAAAATTCTTGATCAGCTAAATGTGGCCACTGATCAAAGGTCATTCGCCCATTTAGCCAAAGAGTATGCTTTAAAACCATCATCTACAATCATGCAACCAAGCCCTATATTTCCGAGATTTGAAAAATGACTAGACTTCCTTCGAAACTCGCTACCAAAGAACAGATGCTAGGAGCCCACGGAGCGCAACACCGGAGCGTACTTAATGTACGTGAGGATGTGACTACCGGAGCGACAACGCAGATGCCTTTGGAAGTAGAGTTTGGAAAGAAGTCTATTATTGTAGATTCCCATTGCCATCTAGACATGTTGGTTGATTATGACAGCACAGATAATATTGTAAACCGCGCAAAGGAATCTGGAGTAAAATACTTGCAAACAATATGTACACGGCTAGATAATTTTGAAAATATTCTCTCCATTGCAAAGAAGTTTGACAATGTGTACGCATCTGTTGGCATCCATCCTAGCGAAGTCGAAACGATAACGCCTTCCGAAGAATTACTACGTTTAAGTGTTGATGATAAAGTGATAGGGCTCGGTGAGACTGGCCTTGATTATTTCTATAATAAAGACCTTGAGCATCACCTGCTACAAAGAAAGTCATTTGAAGAGCATATCTTTACATCTCAAGAGAATGGCCTGCCTGTAATTATTCATACGCGCGATGCAGAAGAAGACACGGTAAGCATAATTGCAAATCACAAGAAGCATAAAGAGTTTCCAGGAAAAATCCATTGTTTCACAGCATCGAAAGAATTTGCCGCTAAAATGCTAGATCTTGGCTTATACATCTCAGTTTCCGGTATTGTTACTTTTAAAAATGCCGAGTCATTAAGGGATGCGATCAAATATGTGCCTCTAGATCGATTACTTGTCGAAACAGATTCACCTTATCTTGCTCCTGTTCCAAAAAGAGGCAAAACTAACGAACCTTCTTATACTAAATATGTAGTTGAATTTTTGGCAGAACTAAAGGGTGTAAGTACAGAAGAACTAGCGAACAAAACTACGGATAATTTCTTCAGGTTGTTTACTAAAGCGATAAGAGAAGCTGAAGATTTCTATGGATATTGATTATAATTAATTTTTGCCGTATATACACATATACGAATAAATAGTTATACCAACAATTTAAATATATATGGTTTTTACATGAATATAATTCGATTTCTTTTCATTTTCAGTATTATTGGAATTGTTTCCGGGTATATCGGTTTTAATTTAGGAAAAAATTCTTCTCAAGAGTTGAAATGGGAATCGCTTAGTGAAAAAACCTCGGGAGAACTATTATCCACAGCTTTGAAACACGGAGCTTGGAGTAATATTTCGCAAGAAAATGCTAGAGAATCTTTACCGCAACATCTTGATGCTGCAAAAATTCCACATGGTGATCTATCTGTTTCAGGCAAAGATATACATAGTAAAAGATATATTATTTCTCAATGGCAAAGAGTAGCTTCTGGGGCAGTTGTCATAATTTTAGGACGAAATCAAGAGGGGCAACTTAGCATAGCCTTAGGACCTCAGCGAGGGAATATGGTTCCACCTCAAGGTTACATGGAATCTCCTTTGCCAATAGATGACCTCAGCGGTATACGTGAACATGGCGCCAGTAGAATTAATGGATCCACTGGAGAATTTGTAAGAGCTGATAACAGTCTTGAAGATACGGCATTGAGAGAAGTCAAAGAAGAACTTGGCTTAACTATAGAGAGCAAAGACCTTCATTTTATTGGCGTATTGAGTACAAAAGAGGCCAATCCTATAGTACATACCATTGCAGTACAATATGGAACATTATTATCAAATACTCCTACTATAAAAACTTTAGATCATGAATTCACAAACGACGACATGATAAATCCAGTTTGGGTTAAAGTACAAGATATAACATGTAAAAACAATAACTGCTATATTCCTGGCAGCAAGCTTCCTATAAAGATAATGGATATTCAAGCAATCCAGAAAGCTATTAGAGAATTGGGTAATGCCCAAGATATACAAAATTCTGAAGCCTTTCTTTCTTTTGTAGCTAATTAATTACATAGATTACATAAGTAAACTAAATTATTGTCATCGTGTACGCAATGTGGTACACTAGTCATATAATTTATTTAGAATACTATTTATGAATATTTACACTAGCACTCAAGCAAGAGCAAAATTATTTAATCTGATTGACGAAACTAACAATACCCATGAACCAATTTATATAAAGGGAAAACGTAATGATGCCGTAATTATATCTAAGGAAGATTACGAGTCCATGCAAGAAACTTTATACTTACATTCTGTACCTGGTTTAGTGGAAAGAATTCTTGAGGCTAGCAAAGAACCTTTAGAAGAGTGTCTTAGTCATGAAGAAGTTTGGAAATGACATATACTTTGCAATACACCAAAAGATCGGCTAAAGACATACAAAAATTAAAAGCTGCTAAACTAGAAGATAAAGCAGTAAAATTATGTAATGCTTTATCTATTAACCCAATACCATTAAATAGCAAAGAACTTTCGCGTGATCTAGTTGGTAAACGTTCCATTAGGATTAATTTACAACATCGATTAGTTTATGAAATATTTGAAGAAGAAAAAATAATAAAAATACTGAGCATGTGGAGTCATTATGAGTGATCTATATTAAGTATCAATTTTGCCTTTTCTACTTGAGAAATATTATTTGTCAAAAACTCTAAATTTTTTGTTCCACTATAAACAAAGCTAGCACCTAGATACTCCATTCCCATATATTCACATATCTGTTCGAAAGTAGTCTCAAACCCCATAGGATATGAGGAATTAAAGCTTGCTAATACAAATAATTTTTTCCCACGAAGCTTACTCCCAAGATCTTTTCTAATTTTTAAAAGATCACTAAATCTATCTAGAAAAATCTTTACCTGCGTACTCATCGAGTACCAATACACTGGGGTAGCTATAATAATTTTATCATAAGTCACTAACCGCTCTATAAGTGGTATAAAATCATCTGATTGATTGCGATGTTCATAATCATATGGAGTAATATCCAGGTTATTTAAGTCCACCAACTCTATATTAGCTTGTCCTATTACGTCATTTACGGTTTTTCTTGTATTTCCAAAACTCCTGGAACTACCAAATATAATAATTTGTTTCATTACCCCTTTGTAATAAATTAAATTGATATCCCTCTTAACTGAACAAACTACAATTCCCTAAGCAATTCATTGATGCTTGTTTTCTGGCGAGTTTTTTGGTCAACTTGTTTAATGATTACTGCACATGAAAGCCCTGGCATTCCGTGTTCTTTTGCTGGCAAATAGCCGGGTACAACGACGGAGTAAGCAGGCACTTTACCAAAAATGATCTCTCCCGTACTACGGTTGACTATCTTAGTGGACGCACCGATAAAGACTCCCATACTAATGACCGAACCTTCCTCAACCAGCACCCCTTCAGCAATTTCTGATCTCGCACCGATAAAACAGTTGTCTTCAATAATTACTGGGCTAGCTTGCAACGGTTCAAGCACACCACCAATGCCAGTTCCACCCGAGATATGGCAATTTTTTCCAATATATGCGCATGATCCAACAGTAGCCCATGTATCAATCAATGAGCCATCTCCAACGTGTGCGCCAATGTTAATAAACGAAGGCATAACCACAACATTCTGCCCGATAAATGATCCTTTTCTTATATAAGCACCTGGTACAAACCTAGCATTAGATTGCCTAATTTTTTCTTCATCACCACCAGCAAACTTTGGCGCAATTTTGTCGTACCATTTTATAAAATTTCCATCAAAAACCTTCATTTCTGATGTTTTAAAGCTGAGCAATATTGCTTTCTTCACCCATTCATTAACAAGCCACTTACCATCTTTTTTATAACTAACACTAATACGCCCCTGATCAAGCAAAGAAATTATATCATCTATAATACACTTTCCTTTAGCAAATTGTTCCTCGTTTTTGCTTAGAGTATCTCTTGTTTGCCAAAGCTCTTCAATTGCTGTAATATAATTTTCCATGAGGAGCTATATCGTATCTTTTTAAGGTTGAATACAAATATAAATAGCTGTATTTTATTCTTACGTAAATAGTTTTTGTCGAAATTTATCTATAGCAAAGCCAATTAGTATATAACATATGTATATCGCCTGCCCAGAATGTGATACAAAATTTGTGGTAACGCCAGAACAGATTGGCAAACACGGTAGAAAAGTTAAGTGCTCAAAATGTTCTCATATTTGGCATCAAAAACTAGCTGATCAGGTAAGAATTGAACCGCTAATAACGCAACCAATTATAGCAACTCCTTTAGGAAATGGCATAAACTTACCAGCCCTTTTGCCAATTAAGATTCAACCATATCTTTATGCAATGCCGATTGTAATGATAGGACTCATAATCTTCATGCTCATTATGGTTTTTCCAAATGGACTTGGAATTAATACGCTCCTAAATAGTAACAATTTAAGTATTAAAGATCTTCAAATAGAAAACCAGAAAGATCTTGAAAAAATTACTGTCAGCTATAAAGTTCATAATACCGCCGACAAAACAGTTAAGATGCCTTTAATTAGAATCAGATTATTTGATAAAAATAATAGAATTGTTAAGTCGCTTATTGATGATCATACTAATATTGATATGTCACCCAATCAGTTTATTCAGATTAAAACAGAGTTCGTTCCAGCACCTTCATCAACTGATAGCATTGATATTATGATTGGAAATAAGATTGACTTTATTCTTAGATAATACTTCAGTTAAAAATTATTTGTGGGTTGATTTAAAATGGCTTGGTTATATCTATTTATAGCGGGAGTATTTGAAATATTTTGGGCAGTAGGCATAAAATATTGCGATGGACTAAAAATTACTCTTCCTTTGGTTTTAGTAATAATCTCGATGGGTCTTAGCATAATTTTCCTTGGGCTTGCTACTAAAACTATTCCTATGAGTATTGCTTATGCAGTATGGACTGGTATTGGAATAGTAGGAGTATTTGCCTATGGTTTATTAATACTTAAAGATCCTATTTCCACTAATAGTATTGTCTTTGTTGGCCTTATATTAATAGGGATTATTGGCCTCAAACTCGGGATTAAATAGGTCCTATAAAGCCAATACGCCAATAACATAATGCCGCTCCCACAAAACTATTTATATTAATTAACTGATATGGTATATTAACTACATTTAATTAATTTAATGTAGTTAATATCATGAAAGCCCAATATAAAAACCCAGAATTTACAACTCCAGATTTTCTACAAGCTATTCAGGCTGCTGATTTCGAAGCAGTAAAAGATTTAGTAATTAATAAAGGTGCGAACGTCAATGCACTTGATAATTCAATGATTCCTGTTTTTGCTCACGCTATCTATAGCCAAAACACTCGAATAATAGATTTCTTCCTAGAGCAAGGAGCGCATATTAATTCCGAATTTCAACACGTTACAATAACTCCACTTGGGGCAGCTTGCAAAGTGGCATCTTTGGCTGATTCGACTAAAAACATCAATTATATATTCAGTAAATTAGTTGATTTAGGAGCCAATTTAAACCCTGAAAATTGCTTGTCTTCCCCTTTAACTGAAATTATAAAAATAAACGGCCCTTGTTCTGAGGTTATGGCTCAATACTTAGTTAAGCTAGGAGCAAACATAAATCCTACCATAGATTCTGCTATAACGCCTTTAGCAGCCGCAACTCAAGTTGCTATACAGAACTTTACACTAGACCCGATTAGCACTTGTCTAGGACTTGGTGCCCAAATAAATCCAACAAATCCTACGCAAGCATCATCTTTAGTCACTGTTGCCAGGTCTAATACCCCAGTTGCAAAAATTATTGCTCAGTATTTAATTGCTAATGGCGCTGAGGTTCAACCTAATCATTTATATAGTTATAATTGTCCTCTGTACCAGGCTGTAGGGGCTAATAACAAAGATATATGTGAATTACTTATAGAAAAAGACGTAGATCTAAATAACTTTGATAATAGTAGCCTTTCTGAGCTCCCTATAAGAAGTGGAAACTTAGATATGCTGCAGTATCTGATGAGTAAAGGTATGAAATTATCTTGGGATAAGGCTTTGGAAATTAGCCTTAATAACAGCCAACCTTCTGGAATTGAAATGACTAAATTTTTGCTCTTAAAAGCAGAGAAATATGATAAAAAAGAATTATTAATCAAGGCCATTAATTATCAAAACCAAATAATTACTAATTTGTTAATGGAAGAAAATGGAGCAATAGATTTGTCTGACTATCAAGATCACTTTAATTTGACCACCCCTTGGAGTAGGGAAATAGCAATGAAGCTTAATCATCCGGCTTCAAAAATTTTAAAAGTAGTCAATTCGGGTGATATAGATGAGATATTTCAAATTACTAAGACTCTAATAACATCGCCTAGTGTTCATAAGGCCAATGCCGTTCAGGTTTTAGAACTTATTAAGAAAGAACAAGGACCTAAATTAATTAAAAAAGTTCTTAATGATCATAACGAAGATGTTTCAAAAGCAATTAAAACTATAACTCTGTTACAACTAAAATATACTTTTAAAAATGATAAATTTGTTTTGACCACTCAAACCTCTGGTAATGAAGCTACTACTAAAGAGAATATAAATATAGCTTCTCAAGGAAATTTACCAGAGATAAAAGAGCAGAGTAAAACATATATAAAAGATAAAAAAGTTTACTTATCTGCTAATGATAAATTATTAGCAGATAATGATATAAATAATGTAGTGGACTGTGGTGTTCATTATGTTGTTAACAAAAATGGTACGTTATTTGTTAATGCAAAAGGCTATGGTATGTGCCATTCGTACTTCTTAAAAGGAACAGAAGGTAAAACTCACCTAGGTGATATTCCGATGTATGGTTATGGAAAGCCAGTAGCCTGTGGTGGACATATTAAATTTAAAGATGGTTTGATTACCAAGATCACTAACGGTAGCGGCCACTATATGCCAAATAGCGATCAGCTTAAACTTGTCTGCAAACATTTTAAAGACCTTGGCGTTCTATCTAAGGATGTCGTGATAGAAGCCTATAGCCATGGGGTTAATTCCTGTGTTAAAGTTGAAAATTCTGATTTTCTTGATAGTGTAGTAGTTGGGGATATCTTAGAACAATATCCAGAAGGAGGATAAGGCCATAAAAGCCAAAAATTACTAAATCTTATGAACCCAGGTATATAGCCCAGATGGTTATAATAACAGCATTAGTACCATTAAGATTTATTGACATATGATACCGAATAAACACCGTTAAGTTAGTATGGCATAAGATTAGGTTACGTTTTTATCCATCACTCAAATCATCTTCAATTGATCCAATCAATTCTAAGGCTTTTTGTTTATCCAAAATAGAAAATTGTTTATTTGTACTTTCTACGGAAACAGTACTTATGGAAGTATTATCGCTCTCTGAAATTGTTATAGTAGTATTTGTTATATTTAATTTATTGAGTATAGATTGAATTTTCTCTACTTTAGGGTTGACGTTATACTCAATAAGCTTTGTGTAAATATTACTTCTATCTGAATTAACATCTGTCATAGCTTTAAGTAAGTACTTTAAAGCAACTGGTGACTCCTGAAGACCAAGCTGAATTGGATTCTTATCGTTTGCATTAGTTAAAGCGAGTAACTCAGGATTATTCTCAACTAGTACATAAATAGTGTCTTTGTTTCCTGTTCTCACTGCAAAATGTAGTGCATTAAAACCAGAACTGGTCTGCTTTGTTACAATCCATGGAAATTGCTTCATTATTAATTCAACAGTACTACTATTAGCATTTAATACCGCATAATGCAAAATGGTGAAACCTTCCTTTCCTATTAGTTGGTCATCTGAATTTACTCTTTCCATAACTTTTTTCAAAGCAAAATCAGAATTATGCCTTACTATCATTTTAAGCATCTTGAATCCCAATGGAAGTCTGTCTATCAAGCTAACAATTAGGTTTTTGTTACCCATATTCAGAGCGCGTTCAAATTCACCGTAGTTTTTCATTTGATATCCTATTTTTCTTTAAATTTTCAGCAACATACTATTACTAAAACTAATCTCCAAAGAAAATATTCTTACTCAATCCTATTCTTATTGTCGCAAATGTTAGTATGTCGCAATAATTAACAAAACAAGGTCAGATTATTTTTTTGATTCTTGCTCTTTTACTCGCTGCCTAAATCTCTGAACATGCATATTATGCTCTTGAAGTGTACTAGAAAAGCTATGTCCACCACTACCATCAACAACGAAATATAGCGCATCAGTTTTTGCTGGTAAAACTGACGCCTCAAGTGAGGAACCCCCAGGACAAGAAATTGGCCCTGGTGGAAGCCCCACTATTTTATATGTATTATATTTTGAATCAATTTGTAGATCCGTGCGTGATAAGGCGCGAGTCAACTTATATTTCCCTTCAGTCAAAGCGTAGATTACTGTTGGATCAGCTTGAAGCTTCATCCCTTTCCTCAAACGATTAATAAAAACTCCTGCTATAAGTGGACGCTCTTTTTCGTTACCAGCTTCTTTTTCCACTATCGAAGCAAAAATAAGTACATCTTTCCTGGTCTTTAAAGGCGAATCTTCTTTAAGTTTTAGCATCACCGAATCTAGAGCCTTTGACATACCACGACGCATTTCATCAATAATCTTTTCACGCAAATCACCATATGTATAAAAATAAGTTGAAGGCATGAGATAGCCTTCTGGGATATTGAGATTAATTTGCCCAAACAACCGATCTTCGGCATTTATTTTTGTAATAATCTCACTAACTGTTTGTCCCTCAGCAATAGTAAGCCTGTGAACTACCGATCTTCCACTAGCAAGCCTTGTGAGCACTTGATACGGAGAAATAGCTTTCGTAAACTCATACTCACCGCTTTTGAGAGGTTTATAAAACCCATACAGCTTACTAATAAACTCAAATAGAATTCTATGTTGTATTATACCCTCCTGCTCAAGAATTATACTAATTTTATGAGTAGAGATACCAGATTTAATAATGACGATCTTCTGCTCTGCAAGTTTTCCAGGCAGCACTAGATAGCTACCAATAATGTTGGCTATGGTGATAGTGGTAAGTGCTAAAGAAATTATAGCAATTAATTTTATTTTTAAAAAACTATTAATAAGCACTAAAGATCAACCTCAACAGTTTGTACTTCAGTATCAGTTGCGTTTGTTATCTTCTCAATCTTTAACTTAGCATTTTTTAGCATGGACTCACAGTGTTTTTTGAGCAATACTCCACGTTCAAAACTCTCAACAGCGTTTGCAAGATCTTCCTGACCTGTATCAATTTTTCTTACAATTTCTTCAAGTTCAGCAAGCGCCGATTCAAAACTCATTTTTTCAATAGCTTTAGATTGGGTCATAGGATAAAATCGTTTTTGATTAATTAAACATTATTTGTTTTTCACATGCAAGTTAGAATTCTCAAACCTACCAAATCATCAATGCAATCAGCAAATGGTAATAATAAATGGTTACTAGAGTTTGTCAAACAGCCACACTGCAAATTTAAGGAATTGACGCAGGGCAGAACTTCTTCAATCGATATGTCTAACGAATTAAAGATTTTTTTTCCAACTCTTGACCAAGCTATTGCCTTTGCCAACAAAAAAGCTTTAACTTATGAAGTCATTATGCCAAAAGAACCTAAAACTCCTAAAAAGAGCTATGCTGCAAATTTTAGGTAAGCACCTATTATGTAACTCTTCTTAAATATATTACTTCGGTTCTTGTTAATTTTTCTGTAATAAGTTACCATTACCCTTTATTCTTAATGTCGCAAGAGCCATACAAATAAGGATTATGTTACTATTTATACCAAACTCCAAATCAAATAAGATTAATCAGATAGAAGATAAGCAAGATATGCTTAAAAGTGAGCATAGCCAAGATTTACAAAATGATATTTCAGGTGATAGATCTCTTTCGAAACTCGCTACTGCAAACTTTAGTTTTATTGCCATATTGATTATTTTTTTTACCACAGTATCTTTAGGTAACAATGCAGACCCAGAACTTAAAAGTGGTTTTGTTTATTTAAGCGATGTCGACCCTTCTATACAAATTAATCTCAAATATCATCAAGATGAGAATTTTACTGGTGCGCCAATAGATGGATGTCACCAAGGAAGGGCTGTAGTTACACTTGATGCAGCCGAAGCTTTAAGGAATGTTCAAGAAGACCTAGTGATGCACGGCTATTCTCTCGTGATTTACGATGCATATCATCCGCTCAAAGCTCAAGAAAAATTCAATTCATGGTTACAAGAGCAGAGCGTTGATACTAAAGATAGTTACTATCCGAACCTTACGAAAACAACAATAAAAGAAACAGGATATATCAAAGCTAAATACGCTCATGTTCGTGGCAGCACAATTGACGTTAGTATTATTTCACTTAAAGACAAATTGACAACTCCCTGTAAACAGCAAAAAAGATCATATAAAGATCAGAAAGACCTCATCTATTTAAACGATGGTACAGCCGAAATGGGTACTTCATATGATACTTTCGATCCGCTGTCTTCATATTCAAACACCACAATTCCTCAAGAGGCTCAAGCTCACCGTAAACTCCTAAGAGAAATTATGCAAAACCATGGATTTGCTTCAAACGAAAAGTTTTGGTGGCAATTTACCCTAATCCGAGAACCATTTGTTGATAGCGAATTCGATTTCGACATCTAAAAACAAGCTTATATTACAACAGCTATTTTACAAAAAAATAACATAACTACTTGCCACACTACCCATATAAATAAACTAATCACTCTAATTATTTTTTATTTATAATTTTCTTGGTTTTTTTTTGCTAACGTATAAACTTTAAATTTACACTACTCAGAAATATTTGATTTAAATAAGGTGCTTATGGAATCTGCTAGGAAATTTATGCTTGCTTTAGCTTATTTATTACTAATAGCTGGTGCGTTATTCACAATAATTAAAATGCCTAATTCAGATAAACTAGCTGATGGTATACAATATTGCGACAATGTCCAAGTAGGGGATGAAGAAAATCTTGTCATCAAGAAGGTCATAAAATCATTTGCAAGCAAAGTAAATTGTAATATTAGCAAAAACTGCTTAACAAAATGGGATATTAAAGGTAGTAGGGCTAAATTCTCAGTCGCTTGGCAAGAACAATGTGGACCAGTGATTAATGGTATTCACCAGCTAGGTGATAACGGCATGGGGTCAACTTTTGTATGTGATATAAAACCTGATTCTAGCTGCTGCTGGCCATTAGGATATGATCATGTAGAAGAATTTGTCATGTGTTTAAGGTGGGATAATAAAAACTAGTCAGAAAAACTATTTCCTGCAACAAATCCAGATGACCAGGCCCACTGAAAGTTGTAACCGCCAAGCCATCCTGTTACGTCTACCACCTCACCGATAAAGAACAAGCCTGAAACTTTAATTGATTCCATAGTTTTTGAAGACAATTCTCGTGTATCAACACCGCCAGAAGTAACTTCTGCTTTAAGATAACCTTCGCTATCGCTTATTGGCACTTGAAAATTATGGATGAATTTTGCAATATGCGATAACTTTTCTTTACTAAGGTCAGTAATAGTTCTATGAAAGTCTGAATTTCCTAGAGAAAAATTATCAACCAACCGATTTGTTAGGTAAATCTTGAGGTAATTAGCAAGAGTTTGTTTGTTGTTTTTATCAGCAGCAAACATATTCTCAAGGTTGAGATTGGGCAACAAATTGATCGATATTTTTTCATCATCAAATTTGCTTAAGTACGATGAAATTTGAAGAATCGCCGGACCGCTTAGACCTTTATGAGTAAACAATATGTTTTCAGTAAAAGAAGTCTCTTTATAAGTTACTATTGAATGGTTAGAAATTCCTCTAAGTTCGTTGAATAATTCCCTTTGCTCATCTGGAACGATAAGCGGCACTAGAGCAGGCTTGGTTGGAATAATCTTTAGACCAAATTTCTTAGCAACACGATAACCAAAGTCACTTGCACCTATTTTTGGAATCGACAATCCACCTGTGGCAATAACAAGAGTATCACTAGTAAAATCTCCTTGATCTGTTTCTATTTTAAAATAATTGCTCTTAAAAACATCTTTAACGTTGCACGATAGCTTTATATCAACTTGGTGCTTTTTGCATAAATCAATAAACATGTTGATGATTTGATTTGAGGATCCATCACAAAATAATTGCCCTAAAGTTTTTTCATGATGTGCAATTTTGTAAGACTCAACTAGGTTGATAAAATCATGCTGAGTATATTGCGAAAGAGCAGATTTAACAAAATGAGGATTTTGGCTTATAAAGTTATGGTTACTAGTATATAGATTGGTGAAATTGCATCTGCCACCGCCAGAAATTCTAATCTTTTCACCAATGTCAGGGGGTTAATTGAAATGCGACCTCTAAATGAAGAAGATTTAGCAATATACGAATGGCAATTAGATGTGCCTAATTTTGGCAAACAAGGTCAACAAAAGCTTAAAAATGCCACGGCCTTAGTTTCACGCGCTGGTGGTCTAGGCGGTGCTTTAGCCATGCAAT